>NZ_JAGGQX010000032.1:0-11828 GCF_018613095.1 Bacillus sp. ISL-75 | reverse complement strand
GTTGGTCCTGTTGGTCCTGTAGCTCCTGGTGGCCCTGGCTTACCTGGCTTACCTGGCTTACCTGGTGGTCCTGGCTTACCTGGTGGTCCGGTTGGTCCTGTTTGTTCTTTATGTTTAGGCATTAATAAATGCACCTCAATTTTTATGAATACAAATATATACCAATATATGAAAGATATTAGAATCAGCTTGTGCTTGTCCCCAAACTTAATAGGTTTATTTTAGTATGTTGATGTTCAGAGAAGAGGTTACGTAAAAAAAGTCTTTTGTTTAATAAGAGACTTTTGTATTCTCTATACATGTACAGTTAACATATCCCCACCATCCCTACTATATCAACATTTCTATGGTGTTCCGAAAAAATGAAATATGCAGGATTTTATACATGCCCGTAACCGTGCGGGTTTTCGGGTTCCGCTTTTCTTCCGGATAGGACTGTCCCCTTCAACTACCGATTAATTGAGCTAGGCAGTCAATTTCAAATTTTTATTGTAGATAATATCCCACATCAAATTGCTGAAGAATTTGTAGAGTATATATTTTATCATAACGATGATAAAGATGTTTAACTCTTCCATAATAATAGATTCAGATTTATCAAAAGCTACCCCATTTTAAAACCAAATAAAAGCCTTCACGCTGCAGTTTCAAAAACTCACTCATTTTTTGTATACCCCTTCTTAATTTCGCCTACTTTTTCTAAAAATAATTTTCAACATAATGTCAACTATGTTGCGTTTATTGGATATGAGGGCATGATATGCTTTTAGCAGCCAAACCTTTATTTACTCAATATACTAAAAAAACATCTACTGGAATCCAAACAGTATCTATTTCCATTCAAGTTTATATTTTTTTCAGCAGCATGATTCATAATTCTCCCAAAGGAGGAAACGATAAATAAAAAATGGTAGACGGTGGTGAGACGCCAAGAAGGGCTGGTTTGCAAAAAAACTGGGACAAAATGATGAAATAGAATCCCTGGAGCAATATCTTCACCGATCAAAGGATTATAAAAAGGTTTCTTTTATTAATCGTCAAACCAATAACAGTTTTT
The DNA here is from genome assembly GCF_018613095.1 of Bacillus sp. ISL-75. NCBI lineage: Bacteria > Bacillati > Bacillota > Bacilli > Caryophanales > Bacillaceae > Bacillus > Bacillus sp. ISL-75. Next base: position 10,771 of record NZ_JAGGQX010000032.1, on the reverse strand, counting down.
CTATTTCATTTATTATTTAATGATATGGTCTGTAAACTCTTTAATCAGACAAAAAGAATTTTGGGTTTTTAGCTGCCTAAAAGGAACTTGCGGCATTACAACGACTGAGGTTGAATTTAGCGTAATCGGTCCGAAGGAAGCTTTTGTCGAATCAATTGAGCAAAATGTAAAACTTATTTCCCAAAAGGCTTCCCGTTAAAGAACGATTGTTGAAGAATTAACCGTTGGCTCTCATTCCAAAACGAATGTGGTCATTATGCCATTGATGGCATTACCGATCCTGAGAATGTTCAAACCGTTAGAGAACGGATCAAAAGTGTTGAATTTATTGCCATTACAGATAGTTCCTACATAGTTCAATTAAATATCGTATAATAAAAATTCCGCTTTTCCACAGCTTCTGGACACGGAGCGTCCGGACAGGGTCAAGGCCATTCTGACAGAAGGGAAAATAGCCATATTCGTTGATAGGTGTCCACAAGTCCTGATTACCCCAACAACTCTGGTTGAATTCTTCAGTTCTTTCGAGGATTATTTCCTAATTTGGATGTATCCTCTTTTTTCCTGCTGATCTGGCTTTTCGCCGTTGCCTTTTCAATTTTAATAACGCCTGTATATGTAGCGACCTTATCCTACCATTACGAACTGATACCAAAGGATTTAATGAACACTTTGGTTACCTCCCGCCGGGAAATACCACTCCCTCCCATTTTGGCGGCGCTTTTTTTAGAGTTAACCATTGAATTACTAAGAGAGGCAGGAGCACGGCTTCCTACCAAAGTCGGTTAGACAATTGATATCGTAATCGGAAATTGAATCAGGACTGACAAGTAATGTCCTCCTGATTTTTGTGGCCCTTGCTACACTGGCCTCTTTTACAACGCCAGTTTATAAAATGGGCAACACCATTCGTTTACTACGCTTTCCATTTTTGTTTTTTGCCGAATTATGGGGCTGCTTGGAATCTTTTTTTGTTTTTTCTTAATGACAAACTTAATAAGACTTACTTCTCTTAACAGGCCATTTTTAGAACCGATCTATCCATCAAAAATGACGGACCTTAAGGATTCTCTAATCAGGCTCCCATTTAACAAACAATACAAACGGACACAAACTTTAAGGACACAACATCCTGTTCGTTTTACTCCCAGTAAAAAAAGAGATATTGACGAATAGGAAGCGGAGGAAGGGCTATGGAACAACAATTAGTGCCTGAAAAAGTAAAAATATCGCCTTTTTTAGTTTTTTTTATAGTCCACACAATGCAGTTTGGCATAGGGGTCCTTGGCTTCCAGCGCGTAATCGCCCAAACCGCAGGATATGATGCATGGATAGCGGTTATTATTGCCGGTTTAAGCACCCATATTATTCTTTGGATGATGTACAAAATCGTAGAAACGGCAGATGGGGATATTATTTCAGCTCATATTTTCGTATTTGGAAAGAAACTGGGCAAACTCATGTCCCTGCCATTTGTTTTACATTTTTTGCTTGCAGCTATCATAACTCTAAGAACTTTTATTGAAGTCATTCAATCTTGGATGTTTCAGGATCTTAGTACCTTTTGGTATTCATTGGCTTTTTGTGGTTTGGCTATTTATATTATTTTCGGAGGGTTTAGAACGGTAACAGGTGTGGCATTTTTCGGAGTCGTTCTTCCGGCATATCTAATATTCACTTTTTTATTTACCATACCCTATGCTGATACCAGAAATTTACTTCCAATCTTTGACCACTCGATAAAGGATCTGGTTATGGCATCTTATCAAATGTCCTTCACCTATTCTGGCTATGGGGTACTATTGTATCTTTATCCGTTTATCAAAGAACCGCAAAAATCAAAGAAATGGGCCCATCTGGGTGTTCTTTTAACCACTTTTCTCTATACACTTCTTACCATTGCAACCTTTGCCTATTTTTCAGAGGGACAGCTGCAAAAGAATATCTGGGCAACTTTGACAATGTGGAAAATAGTGGAAATGCCTTTTGTCGAGAGATTTGAATACATTGGCATCGCCAATTGGAATATCATCATTCTCCCCAATTTTTGTATTGCTCTTTGGTGTGCCAGCCGCATTGTAAAAAGGGTGATTAACCTGAAGCAAAAATATGGTGTCCTTTTATTATCAATGGTCATATTAATCACCATTAATATTTTAAAGACACGGCAGCAAATTAACACCCTGAGCGACTATATAGGGAAAATAGATTTTTTCTTGAATTATGGGTACGTTCCTTTACTCTTTTTTCTGATATTGATTGTGAAAAAGGTGAAGAAAAAATGAAGAACATCATGATACCCGTTATCATCGTTTCCGTTGTTCTTGCTGGATGTGTACAAAAGAAGATCTTAGATGATGTCAATCTCGAAACGGGAAGTCCTTTGATTATGTTGGTGGTAAGATCCGCGGAACGGCGTTAGTACCGGTCTATTTGCCAGATAAAGCTGTGGAAAACAAAACCTTCACGGCCCTTCTACGCTAAGCAGTGACTTTTTAAGAGATGTGCAGCGCCAATCACCAGATCCACTCGTAACGGGAAGCCTTAAAGTGGTCCTTTTTGGTGAACAGCTTGCGAAAAAAAAGGGAATTTTAGAACTGATGGATTCGTTTCAACGGGATCCCAGCATTGGTGCTGGCCTTTACCTCGCTGTAACAGAGGGTGAATCAAAGAATATAATTGGAGGCAATTATGGAAAAATAGGAAATGCCGTATATTTAACCAATCTCATCCGCCATAATATGAAAACAAAAGATGTGCCAAAAACTAACCTGCAGCGTTTTTTATTTGATTTTAATCAATTAGGGAAAACACCTTATCTCCCACAGTTAAGAAAAATTGGGAAGGAGCAGATCGAAATAAGCGGAATCAGCTTTTTTCGGTATGGTCATGTTGTTGATACCATTCCTGCTGAGAAAATGTTCTATTTTAAGCTGCTCGTGGACAAATATAGTCAAGGAACCTTAAAAGTGACCATGGGCAGGGAAATGGCAGCAGTGGAAAGTATCCGTTCAAAATACAAAATGCGGCTTACAGCCAGAGATCCTTTTACAGTAAATGTGCAGCTAAAGGTGAACGCGGTGTTAAAAGAATACTCCGGTAAACGTGTTACACCAAAGAATATTAAAGAAATAGAAAAAAAACTACAAGAGAATAACAATATATATACTCCGTACTGACCAAAAATGGGAATATAGACAGAGTAAGACAAAGCAGCAATGCATACCAGGTTATAAAAAAACATTAGATATTCAATTACCTTAAGCCTTTATCCCTTTTCTCTTTTTCCTCTTTCAAAAATTGCTTAAAATCCTCTTTCGTTATATTTGATTTCATTGCTTCTTTTACTAATTTAATCCACTCTTCAGGAAGTTGATTTTATTAGCATTTTCTTTTGTAGTCAGGTTGATCCTCCTTTTAACCCTATATTACTACAAGAAAGCTTTTTTATTAATAAACAGCTTTTATAATAGAAGAAACACGTCAAAATACTCCCGAAATAACAAATACCATTTTACTTTTCTACTTTCTTAAAAAATTAAAATTTTGGTAAACCTTCCACCGCATCCGCCAGGTCACTATAGGAATCTCTTAGATACCTTGCTGTAGTTGAAATGTTGCTATGGCCGGCCAACCTCCGAACTTTTTCAATGTCATTATTCGTTGCTTTTAACATCCATTTACAAAATGTATGCCTAAACATATGGGGCGTTAATTTTTTCTTCGGCAAGCTATAACTTTCAATCATCGACTGGATCCCACGAACTGTAAATTTGGCTGACCTTTGGCTATAAAACACATAGGGCGACTCTTCTACATGACGTTTCTTGTTTGACATTCCTGCTCTAAAAATTAACCAGTCGTACAGTTCCTGCCACAAGGTATTGGACATGGGCACCGTCCGAAGCTTCCGACCTTTCCCCAATATCCGAATACGTCTTAACTCTAAGTCAAGATCGGTTAACTTTAAATTTGATAGTTCATCCACCCTCAAACCAACGTATGTCAATAAATAGATAATGGCTCGATCGCGGCGGTACTTTTCTTCTGGATCCACCCCTCTACTTTTTACCGGTGTCTTTCTCACCCGATGTAAAAGATCTTCAAATTCTTCTTCTGTGAGCCACATGATTTTTTCTTGATCTTCATCGGCAGATTTTAAATCAGGGATTCCCTCCATTGGATTATGCTGCAGCTTCCTACTTTTTTGCGCCCATGAATAAAAACTTCGTAAAGAATTTAATCGGCGATTAATCGTGGTAATCGCCAAAGGCTTTCCTTCATGTGGATTTAATAAACTATTAATCCACTTTCTTACATCCGTTGCCGTCACAAAATCATCAGGCTGAATATGTAATTCATCTAAAAATATATGTATATCATTCCGATAGGAAATAATGGTTTTTGGGGACTTATCCTGTTTTTCAAGACTAGCAATATATTCTTCTAGCATCCTTCTCACCTCTTAACTTATATGCTGAGTTTAACCACTTAAAATTCATACCAAATGGAGCCAAAAATAAACATTATATGATGAGTATAACATATGATTTTGGTAGTTTAAATGAATATAATGTATATTATATGCTTAGTTTAATCACTAGCTTGATGTTGTCATCATTAAACTAAAATGAAGAAATATTCATTTTTACTTTTCCATGAAATCATAAACCTTTTTAAATTTAAAAGTGGCCAAGACTTTTCTCTCATCATATGCGAATTCATAATACGATAAATATTTATTTACATGATTAGGAAAGATAACATGAGGATTTCATTTCAAGTTAATGGAGGAAGAATCTCTTATGCATAGTGAAAATTACATTAAACTAACGTCTGCTGAAATTTCACAGCTGTGGTCTGCCTACATGAATGATAGCCTATCCATTTGTGTACTTAAATACTTTTTGGAAAAAGCAGAGGATCCTGAGATTCGTCCTGTAGTCGAATATGCATTGGAGTTAGCACAGGCACACATAAAAAAACTTACATTAATCTTTAACGGTGAGAAATTTCCCATTCCATATGGATTTAAAGAAGAAGATGTTGATATTACAGCTCCACGATTATTTTCGGATTCTTACTTTCTTTATTATCTACAACAATGGAGTTCAATAGGGTTAAACGCTTACAGCATCTCGTTGACATTATCAACACGTTCTGATGTATTTGATTATTTTTCAGAATGTATTGATGGTTCAAAGAAACTTCTCAAAAACACAGGAAATGTTTTACTATCTAAAGGTCTCTATATACGAGCGCCATATGTTACGACTCCTGAAAAAGTCGATTTTATTCGAAAACAAAACTTTTTAGCTGGATGGTTTGGAGAACGTAGATCACATACTACGTTAGAAGTAACGAATCTTTATGCTAATATTCAAAGAAATGTGTTAGCTATGTCAACATTCATTGGCTTCAGTCAAGTGGCAAAGTCAAAAGAAGTGGGTAACTTTTTCTCAAGAGGAAAAGAAATTGCTTCAAAGCATATTGAAATTTATAGTTCCGTTTTAAATGAAAATTCCCTTCCAGCTTCTGTGTCTTGGGATAACCAAGTATTAGACTCAACCGTTTCCCCTTTTTCCGATAAACTAATGATGTTTCATGTAAATGCACTAGCCGCAGGCGCCATTGGATATTACGGGACAAGTTTGTCAACAAGTTCCAGACGTGATTTATCTACCAATTACCTCCGAATTTTAGGTGAAGTCCTAAAATTTATAGAAGACGCTGCAAACATAATGATCGATAATGGGTGGATGGAACAACCTCCAAAAGTAGTGGATCATGATAAACTAGCTAATACTTAGAAGGAGATAAAATGACGAAAATAGATCAACTTGCAAGGGTCCTTTGCAGCAGTGCATTACCAAGCTTTCCATTCTTTAGAATTCTTGATTAACATTCAATCAAACTTTAACGAAGTAATAATGTTAAGCTTTTATGGTCATATTCAATCAGCAATAGATAGAACGAAATATTAATGTCTGTTTTTTTATAATAATAAAGGAGACATATTATGGAAAGAATTACACAAAACTTAGATTTGTCAGCAAAAGGTATATGGTTTCCAATTACTCTAGGTACTGTCGCTTTGATTTATATAATTTTCATGCCGAAACGATTAAGTTGGAGAGAAATTTATTTTATCTTTGGTACGACTGGCTATGTAGCAATAGTAATAGATGTGTTCCTTATGTTAAATTACTTAGATGTATTTGATCTAGGTCGTGACCCAAAGCAAGAAGGAATTGGTGATTTGATAAGTATGGGTATCATCCCTTCCTGTTACGCTACAATATTTCTTAACTATTTTAAACAAGAAAAGAAATGGATATATGTTACCCTTTTTACGATCGTGTCCTTCTTTTCTGAATGGATGCTTGTTCAAATAGGATATATGAAGTTAAAAGGATGGCATACTCTGTGGTCTATCCCTGTATTCATTATTGTTTTTGGTTTTTGGTTACCTTGGCAATTAAAGTTACTACGAAAGCGTCATACATAATTATTGAACAAAATATTAGAAACTTGTATATCGCATTGACATTCAAATTAACATAATGATGATTTCAGGAAACAGAAAAAGCCAATCCCTTGATACTTAAGGGCTTGGTTTTTGTTCGTTTTTTATCGTTTACACATCGTTGATACATTAACGTTTTCGGCTTCTGAAGAAGCTAGCAGCTGCACAAAAAAGGAGAGTTTTATACAAAGACTATCTTTAAATTGAGTGGTATCCAATAAAGGCATATCCAGTACCACAATGTCGGCCTGGATGTTTTTCGTAATGTCATTCCACTCTTGTCCCTCACTTCAATTCTTATTTCTCTTATTCTACTATAAAACGTTCGTAAAAATATAATAAAAACAGTGACCGTCCGTAAATTATTTTTTTAGTTTTACGAACGTTGAAATCGGCCATTTTTGAACAAAAAATACCTGTTCGAAAAAGTGTGCTTTTGCGAACGGATGTAAGAATACAATAGAATTGGATTAATTTGTAAAAACAGAAAAGAGGTAGGTGCTTTTTCGAAGTTTGTAAACTGGAGTGGAAGCCTCTGATGTTTATTTTTACTATTTTGAATGTCGTTCCCTTATCCAAGAATTTCTTGTCCCTTTAAGTATAAAAATCTATCATAAAATGGAGAATCATTTTAGTAAATAAGTGTTCAAAATTATTTGTCGTAAACTGTTCACTTTAGTCTAGCAGTTACAATTTACTATTCCTTTAGTTATTAGTGAACAATCGTAGGTAATTTCGCAACAAATATCCAATGTTTCGAATATACCCAAACAAAAAGACCTCAAAGTGAGGTCTTTTTAGTTTGATAAGGTTAGGGATATGTAGTAAGTATATTAGCTAATCTAATTACAGCCCTTTAAAATAAAACTAATATCAATTTCTAAATTGCTTTTAATGGAGCGATTGATATAGTTTTGTAGTTTATCCCTGCCTGCTGCTTCATGCAGTGCAGTCTAATACCAAGAAATTCGAGAGCTTGAGTCGGATGTGCCAGTTAGGTTACCTATTTGACACAGTACACCAATCTCTTGTGTGTTTGGTAGCTTAAGTGAGTTCTTTGAGAACCTCCTTACATTGTAGTTCTCGTAAGCTTTAATACACGATTTTAAATCCCAAGGCCAATCCTGATCTAATAGTAAATAACTCACCATCGTCTCAATACAACAAACTTCAGAAAAATCTTGATTTTTTTCAATAAAGGAATCACAATTGGATGGTCTGTATTCCTCGCTAACCATTGAACAATATAATACATACATACAAAACATTGTTATTTTATCTTCTTTCTTTGCTTGCGGGAATTGTTCTTCGAACCTCTCTAACAATAACTTCAAATCGTTTAATGGCTCTTGAGATATCATTGCTTCATCAACCTGAGATAAAAAACCGGTGAATTTAAAAGTTGCATGTCCTAATTCAAATCCTTCATGCTTCCAAACCCATAACTTCGGATCCATCTCTAAAAAAAACATACCTGGCAAATCATTACGCCAATCATATTCTTCTGATTCAACATAATCTAACTTCCAAATAAAATTATTAACCACATGCCGAATTACCCTTATTAACCCTGAAAAAGTTAAATAGGGTTCTTTTTGCCATCGGAAAACATCTCCCTTTGCAATATTAGGGATTTTTAGTTGCTTTAATATTGTTTTTAATTCATGAACGTAACCAGATCTTAAAAAATAGGCATTCTTTAATGCTCTTTTTAGATCAGATTTCTTTAATGCTGAATTTATATCGTTGGACTCTATTTCGAAGAAACTATCTGAAACATTGTTGCAAATAAAATCAATAAAGTTCTTCTGTAATTTTAAATGACTTGATTTCACTAAAGTATGTTTAATTGCTTCAGTACTTGTCGCATCTAGGGAAGAAAAGTATGTTTCTAGCTCTTTTCTTACTGATTGATCATAATCGTCCCATACTGGTGTATAATCATTATATTTTTTGCTTAATGCTTCCATTGAGTAAATAAGCATTGTATACGCTAAATCAATATTATAATTCATTACTTCCAATGAGTCTGAAAAATTTTTCAAACAAGTCATTATATTTTTGTAGTCTTCTCTTTTTAGGTTAATTACCTTTTGGACAAAATTCGAAAAGTATTCTATTTCAGCAGGGGTTCCACTTATCTCTCGATCAAAGAATCGACTAACAAGTTGAGTTGGTATGTATTCATCTCCCATCCCCCTCGATTTTTCACGACAGTTTAACTCGACGCTATTTTTGTCATGATCAAAATACGCACCCAAGCCAAAAGTACATAACACTTGAAACTGACGAACAATCTCGGAATCTCCAGTTTTAACTAAAGAAAAGCTAGTATTTTCTTCACTTTCTAACTTGTTCACGTAGCTCATTACATAGCCTTTAACATTTCCGTGAATATCAGCCGGCTCTAGTGTAGCAATAACTGTTTCGATTGGACCATGCCAACTATAATTTGAATACAATATGCCTTTGGAATTGTAATTATGTACAACTCTATTACCACTAAAAAATTTACCAGATATAATTTGAAGCATGACTACCTCCGTTAATATCTTAATATTTCAAATGTAGCATAATTAGATGGAATACCATACATGTTTAACAATAGTTTTCATATTCAATCGATTTGGATTATGTCTCTTAATTTCGTCGAGGAGTCAGTCTAAAAGTTGTAAGTTTTGTACACTACGAAAATATCAGTTTTTTTCTTTTTTTCTTTCTTGTTTTCCATCTAAAAGATAGTCTATAATAAATGTACAGAAAGTTATATATCTTTTAGACGGGAATGATCAAAATTGAGTGAACTTGTTGGATACGCAAGGGTAAGTACCTTAGATCAGGATTATTCCTTACAAGTTGAACAATTAGAAAAGTATGGATGTACTAAGATTTTTCACGAAAAGAAAAGTGGTAAGAACACTGGCAGACCCGAACTGAACAAAGCCATGGAGTATTTAAGAGCAGGAGACAAATTAGTGGTTTATAAGATTGACCGTTTGGCCAGATCAACAAGAGACTTACATAATATTGTTCATGAATTACAAGAGAAAAACATCGGTGTTGTATTCATCAAGGAACAGATCGACTTTTCAACTCCGGCTGGAAAGCTCATGTTTACCATGCTGGGGGCTATTGCTGAATTCGAGCGAGATCTCATCAATGAACGGACCAAAGAAGGGCGAGAACGGGCGAAAGCACAAGGGAAACACTTAGGAAGAAAAGGACAGGACACAAAGGAAATCAAAAGGGCATTAAAGCTGTTTGCAGAACGGGAGAAAAATGGATTAAGTGTAAATGATATTTCTAAACAAACAGGCGTACCACGTTCAACCATATACGCAAAAGCCAAGGGGGCAAAATAATGACAGTAGACGATCACGCAATAAACAGTTTATGGGTTTGGTTTGATATTGAATATGAGGAACTAAAAAAAGAATGGAAAAGCAATGAATACGAAAAGCTTTCTGATTGTCCATCCTTTAAAACAGCCTATACCTATCGAGAAGCTTTAAATGTTTTAATTAAAGGTCCTAAATATGTGGATGAAACACAGTTAAAAAGAATGATTGAAGAGGAATTGGAGATTGAGGAGCATTGGGAGAATCAGAAGTAAAACAAATGTGCGCTTACTGCGCAAAGTGGTTTCCCCAAACGGAAATGCAGCAGCTTCCAGGTGGCGAGTATGGTAATTGGTATTGCAAAAAGTGTTTTCCGGAAGTGCTAAGGGAACATTGGAAGTTGCCTTGGAATCGAAAATAGGAGGGGCCACAAATGAAAGTAAAGTACAAAGACGGTAGCATATACGGGCCAGGACTAACAGATTTCCCTTTTCATAAAGGTGACTATGTAACGATTGTAATTCGCTTTTGGACAGTTAAAGAGGACGAAGAAGATATTTATTATCATGGCCATATAACACAATTAGAGGACGAAAGAGTAGGTTTTTGGGCTGTCTTAGATGATGACCCCGATCAAGAAGAATTTTTTCACTTTGGAGATATAGAGGCCGTCTTTGATGGCGATAAAATTCCCTTCTTGGGTGGCTGGACCAAACGAAAAGAATAGTTATATTATTAATAATTAGTTAAGTTTAATGAGTTAAGATACAGGTATGAAAGGACAAGACCTTTCATAGACCCCCTTATTATATATTATTGGACCCTCGATTGAGGGCTAATTTTTTTGCTTTGAACTCCTAAGGAGCATAGATTATCTTACTCCACTAAAGCACCCGTTAGCCATCCA
>NZ_JAGGQX010000031.1:0-19272 GCF_018613095.1 Bacillus sp. ISL-75 | reverse complement strand
AAGTCCGGTGACTTATCGAAACTTATCCCTTAAAAAAAATGTTTGATTTAGTGTTGACATACCAAATATTTAAGAGATTAACAAATCCCATCCTATCGACTGTTTACGGAATATACTGATTTGCAATGATTTATCCAATTAGCTGATTGTTTTGTTGAGTTATGTTGATGGTGTCTCTTTTGTTCAGCGGTAAAAGCGGAAATACTAACTCAGCGAATTAATATGTTCCCTCTAAATGAGGGTATCCAGATAGCACAAATGTATCGATACCAAGGCAGAATATTCCTTCATCTTCTCTGCCACTTGTGTAGGATTGCAAACAAGTGCTGCTCCAGCTCTACCACGAAAGAGACAAACCACTGCCCAAAGGTTCGGCTGATTTCTAGCGTCTCTCTTTCTCCTTTAGGACGTCCTCCATAACTGTGTTAACGTTGTCTCATTTTTCCTACGCCATGGACACAATTCTCTCTTTTTGTTACTAGGTGTAGGCACCGGTATTACAATCTATCATTGTACAACCCTATTGGTTTCTTTTAGGAACTCACATAGCTGAAAAGATATTTTGAATCGGCTACACTTAACTTAACAAAAAAATTAAGGTCAAGTAGACTAACCGCTAAATCAGGGCATACTGCTTTAGCATAAGAGATCCTCCTAGCAACTTTACTAGGAGAGGCGGGTATGCTAGCCTGTTCGGCAAGCCAGATGTATTTGTCATCTGGTTTCCTGGCTGGGAAAGCATGCCCGCAGAGGCTCCTTGTCAAGTTGCGGTGGTTACCCACAAAATTAGGAAGTCTACTTTATCCTATTCAGTTATGGAGGAAAGACAATATGAATAAGGCTCGAAGGACATTTACCCCTGAATTTAAAGCTCAAATGGTCAAGTTATATGAAAATGGTAAACCTAGAAAAGATATTATTAGCGAATACGATCTAACGCCTTCTGCATTAGATAAATGGGTGAAACAAAGTCAAACCTCCGGTTCTTTTAAAGAGAAGGACAATAGAACTCCGGAAGAAGAAGAGTTGATTAAACTTCGTAAAGAAAACCAACGTTTATTGATGGAGAATGACATTTTAAAGCAAGCAGCGCTGATAATAGGACGAAAGTAAATGTGATCAAAAATAATCGACACAAATACTCGATATCAGCAATGTGCGATGTCCTACAACTACCTAGAAGTACCTATTACTACGAGGCAAAAGAGCCATCTAAAAATATCATGAACTTACAGAAACCATTATAGAAATTTTTCACAAAAGCCGTCAGAACTATGGTACACGTAAGATTAAACATGAATTAAAAAAGCTTGGTATAGTCTCTTCGAGACGACGAATCGGTAGAATCATGAAAGAAAATGGACTCGTATCGAAATATACAGTTGCCAAGTTTAAGCCTTATGTGGAAAAATGTAATGAATCTAAAGTTAAAAATGTGTTAAATAGAGAATTTGAACAACAAAAGGAATTGACTGTTGTAGTAAGTGATTTAAATTAGCATCTTCCACTGATGCGCCTAGACATTCGCCGACCGTTATTATATCGTATTTTGACAAGACTTCACGGTTCATTTCTTATAAAAATTCATGAACACGCTGACCATTCATAAAATACTCCCCGCGCCCTTAGAATAAATTCTAAAATTGTTTGTCGGCATGTTTCAGCATTTTCCCATAGTGGTAGACGTACCTTAACTGCGATTGTTGCTGGTATAACAGAACCAATTGAATTTACTTTCCTATTCATTTCCCCAGTTCTATTTATCGTACATGCATGTTTAGCAGGTACAATGGCGGCTATTATGTATGCCTTTGGTGTTGTTGGAAACATGAGTGGGGGATTGATAGAAACTGCGACTATGAACTGGGTACCACTCTTTAAAAATCATTGGATGACCTATGTAACGCAATGGATTATTGGTCTTTCCTTTACATCTATTTACTTCTTTTTTTTCCGTTACTTGATTGTAAAACTGAATGTGGCAACACCAGGTCGTGAAAAAGAAAATGGAGCAGACACCAAGCTTTTTACAAAAAAGAACTATCGAGTGAAAAAACAACAAGATTCAAAAGATGGAGCAGCTCCTACAGATGCTTATTCGAATCAGGCCCTGCTTGTTCTTGAAGCCTTAGGCGGAGCGGATAATATTGCAGCTGTGACAAATTGTGCTACTCGCCTGCGTGTCAGCGTGATAGATGAAACAAAAGTACAGGCGGATAGTGTTTTTCGTGCCGGCCGTGCCCATGGCTTTGTCCGAAAGGGAACAGCGGTTCAAATCATTATAGGCCTTTCTGTTCCTCAAGTAAGAGAGAGAACTGAGGGTCTTATTACCAAAGCCAAAGCTCAATAGGCCTCTCTATTTTTATAAACTATGGCAGGCGCAAAAGCCGTATCACTCAATTGATACGGCTTTTTAACTGCAATAAAATCCTTTGAAATATTTTTATATTATGTTGTTTCGGGTAACCGTTGAGGATATAGTAAGGGATATTATTGAAAAACAGAAATTAGACAATAAATGTTAAGTAATAAGTAAACGACGTTCTTTCCAGGAATGTTTTTGTTTACTGTCAAATCATTTAAATAATACTCACTGCTGCTTCTTTTATTAATCTCTTCTAATAAGTAGTGAACAGCACTCCACATGTCCAGAGTGTATGTGGCAACACATGGGGTGTTGGTGAGTTCACACGTGTTTTAAAGAGCTTTAGCCTTATAATATTCGCTTAAGCTGAAAAATCATTAAATCAGTAATAAAATAACACTTTGTCCCATTCAAATTTCAATTTTTAACATACATATATAGATGGAAGATTATTATAAAAAAAAGAATGGAGGATATTTGATGAAACTTTATTTAGATCCAGGTCATGGCGGCTCCGACCCCGGCGCGGCAGGCAACGGACTAAGAGAAAAAGATATTACTTTAGATATTGCGCTTAAAATACGTTCTATCTTAACGAATAATTATGAAAATGTTCAAGTAAAGATGAGCCGTACAGGCGATACGAGTAAGAGCTTGAGCCAGCGAACAAATGAGGCGAATTCTTGGGGCGCCGATTTTTATTTGTCGATTCACTGCAATGCTTTTAATGGCTCTGCGAGGGGATACGAAGACTTTATTCACACCAGCCAATCCAACTCTTCCGCGACTGCAAAATATCAGACCATTATCCATGCAGAGGTAATGAAATTGAATCAGCTGCAAGACCGCGGCCAGAAAAAAGCAAATTTCCATGTTCTACGCGAATCCGCTATGCCTGCACTTTTATCGGAAAATGGTTTTATCGATAATGCACAAGATGCCGCACTGATGAAACAGTCTGCATGGCGTCAAAAAGTGGCACAAGGTCATGCAAATGGTGTAGCAAAAGCATTTAACCTTAAAAGTAAAACAAATGATTCCGAGCCCGGAGCGATTTACAAAGTAATAGCTGGGTCATTCAAGTCAAAAGATAATGCGGACGAACGCGTAACATTTCTTCGCTCAAAAGGAATTGAATCGTTTGTTGATACCGTTTCAATCTCAGGTGACACTTGGTACAGGGTTCAAGCAGGGGCCTTTTCAAACCGTGATAATGCAGAAAAACGTTTGGAAGAAGTCAAAAATGCAGGGATTCATGATGCCTTTATTATTGCTGAAAACACAAGTGACACTTCTAATGAAGAAGGTCCATCTGGGTATTCAATACTAGGTCAAACCTTTCTCTCTCCCGAACATATGAATCTATTTGTTAAAAATATCAATCCTGAAGCGCTTGATTTAGGGATTTATTATTTAACTTTCGGAGAATATTATGGAATCAGAGGTGACATTGCCTTTGCACAAGCCATGCACGAAACAGACTATCTTCGATTTACCGGGGTCGTGCAGCCTGAGCAGAACAATTATTGCGGATTAGGCGCAACTGGGCCGGATAATCCTGGCGCAAGCTTTGATACCCCAAGAGAAGGAGTACTCGCCCATTTGCAACATTTATTTGCCTATGCATCTACTAAACCGTTACTAGATGAATATCCATTAGTGGATCCTCGTTTTGACCTTGTAGCAAGAGGGTCTGCTACAACATGGGTTGGTTTAAACGGAAAATGGGCTGTACCGGGTACTAATTATGGTCAATCTATTTTGGGTCTATATGAAAGAATGATTAATGAAGCAAGGCAAAATCTAGAGAAAGTCCTAAAAGAGCTAAAAAGCTAACTTTTTTCTACCTTTTTTCCCTTTTTATCATTTGTTAAACGTTTTAATCATTCCATCTATTAAAAATTTGCGTAGAATATCTTGTTACAAAAATTTCAAGAGAGGAATGAATGTTCATGTTAGGTTTTTCAATTATTCAACTGGTTCGGCGAAATGGACATAAACTTGATAGAAACATAAGGCAAGAATTACTTCAAATCTATTCCCCATTTCGCAATATTCCATGTTTTTTGCACCGACCCATTGAATATTTAAGCAAGAAGGCAAAGAAGTTACCATTAGTCATTGAGTTTGAGGTAGATTGTTTTGAGCAGGGCATAAATGATGTTAAAAATACAAATTCCAGCACACTGAAACAGCATCCTTCCATTTCCTGTTGCTCTACTACATTATCCATCGAAAAAATAGAGTATTTACTCGATAATTGCATTCACACATAAAGAAAGTCTACTATGATCGAAAAGTGACAGCCCTCCTCGATAAAGCCACCCCTTCCATTCACTCCGGCCAATTACAGCAAAACGGCTTAACAGGAAAGGATGTAACCCTAGCAATTATTGATACGGGCATCCATCCACACGAAGATTTACAAGGGCGGATCAAAGGGTTTAAAGATTTTATTAATAATAGAACTTCTCCATATGATGATAATGGTCACGGTACCCACTGTGCAGGAGATGCAGCAGGCAACGGATCATTATCCGGTGGAAAATATAAAGGACCTGCACCTGAAGCTAATTTAGTCGGAGTAAAGGTTCTTGATAAAATGGGATCTGGTTCACTTTCCACTGTCATTTCCGGTGTTGATTGGTGCATCCAAAATCAAGACAATTAAATATCAACATTCTTTCATTATCGCTTGGCAGTGATGCACAACAGCCTGCTGAAGACGATCCTGTCGTAAAAGCTGTTGAAAAAGCATGGGATAATGGAATGGTAGTTTGTGTGGCAGCTGGTAATTCAGGCCCTTCACAACAAACGATTGCAAGCCCTGGGACAAGCCCAAAAATTATTACGGTAGGAGCTGCCAACGATTATAATACGGTGGATCGTTCCGATGATACGGTAGCCGATTTTTCAAGCCGCGGTCCAACCATTGATGGGCTTATGAAACCTGATCTTGTAACGCCTGGCGTAAATATTATTTCATTGCGTTCACCGGGATCTTTTCTTGATAAAACAAATTCATCATCACGTGTCGATACAAACTATTTTTCATTATCCGGGACCCCAATGGCCACTCCGATATGTGCAGGAGTAGTAGCACAAATGCTGCAAAACAACCCAAACCAATCCCCCGACGACATCAAACTACATCTTATTAAAGCATGTGAAGATATGGGACAAGACCCATACATCCAAGGCAATGGTTATTTAGACGCTGAAAATATAATCAATATGGAGGTAAAACAACATTAATAAAGGTGCCTTTGACACCCCGAATTATAACTAATTAATGGAACACTAAGCTTAAATAAGAAATAGCTCAGTTTTTATAATTGAGCCATTTCTTATTTCATTACAAGTTGTGCTATGCATTCCACGTGTGTTGAGTGTGGAAACAAACTCTCCAATTAATAAATCTCAATATTTCCAATAAAAAAATTATTATTTGAGAATTGCCATTAAAACAAGAATTAAGTACTAATAAGACCATATTGAAGTCGCCTTTGTTTTATCTTTTTAATAGAATTCTTCTTGCTACCAGCTTGGATGTTCCTCCCATAGCTCCGACTATTCCTCTTCCAGAACCCGCCATATTTCTAAGAACTGACGGACTCTTGATAAAGAGAATACAACAACCCATGAGTAAAAGGAAATTGAGAAACGTTATATTTTCATTGATTAAAATACTTATAGCTACAACGAATAAAAATGTTTTCTTAATTATAGTAAATTCGTTCACTGATTTTCTAATATGATAATTGAGTTAAATTATTTCAAACATAATTTGAAGCTTACGAAGTATCTTAAAAAAATTTTTTATTATACGGACATTCCGATTCAAGAGGGTTTTAATTCTATACATACAAAAGGAAATACCACCGGCTATTATCAATTTTCTTAATATGTTATCTAAATGCTTCATTCATTTGCTCCCGTAGTGACCATAGGTACAAACTTTTTTCGAACAATCTTTTTCGCTCTATGAATGCGGACTTTTAACGGAAATGTTTTTAAAGAATAATATTTTTAATTCGATTGTCTATAAACAACACTACCTGCCAAAGATGAAACAATGAAGAGGTAGAGTGTGAAATATAACTATTCCAAATACTTTTTCGCGTAATGTTTCATCCTATATACACCATAATTATTTTTATTAATGTTGTTAAAGATTATATTTTTTTCAAAAACAAATATATTATTGTTATATATGTTAAAGTTAGATTATATTTTTTTATATACTATAACATATATGATGTTATATATTTTGATTTTGTCATTAAACTATATTTTTTAGAAAAAATAGATATGATATAGTGAAGGCAAACCATAAACTGTATGTCACGATATGTAAAACCGTATAAATTAAATAAATGTACACTAAAAAACAAAAATTAGGCTTTCCCCAGAATAATCATATCATCATCTTGAGTCAGCCTATTATTATTCATCGTTTTAATAAAAATCGTCTAGCAACTAATTTTGTTGTACCACCCATCGCGCCCATCATCCCTCTTCCAGATCCCGTTGAATACCACATGTTTCTAAGTACGGACGGACTTTTAATTAGGAGAATACAACATCCCATTAGTAAAAGAAAATTGAGAAATGTTATATTTTCATTAATTAAAATACTTAATGCTACAACGAATAAGAAGATTTTCGCAATAATTGTTACAATCTGACTTAATAATTCGCGCCACCAGACACCCAAGTATTCATTATCATCAGCAATGACTGATACACAAGCCAAGGGAGATAGTAAATATAGGAACATGATGTCTGCATGGAATACAGCAACTGAAAATAAGAATGCTATAAATGCTACTGCAAATACGGATAGTAAGATAAGGAGTGCAGCACCCTGAAAATGGAGCGTGTCAAAGTTATTTGGATCAAACATATCATTGATTTTTTCCTTGCTAACCTTACTTCCTTCTCCAATCATCCAGTTCCCCATGTTATAGGCGACCTGTTCTAACAAAATCTTCTGAATGAAGGGCATTGCAGGGATCAACAAGGCACTTTTTAACGTATTAACAATAACGGGTCCGTATGAAATGGCATCTCCTGCAGCGTTCCTTGACATGACTTCGATGATCTTATATAAAACAATGGTTACTGCTATTGTTGAGGTTAGGGCAAGCAAGAAATTATTGACTGTAGTAAAGAACTGAATTTCAGGATTTTGTTTTAGTAACAAATCATTACACATTAGAAGTGCCCATTCAATGAAGTCTTCTAACATCCCTTGAATAGCCTCAACAATTTTCTCCTTAAAATTAAACAAGTTTACTCACCTCTTATTTAGGGTCTTCAACTTTTACAATTTTCCAAACACCTTCCTGCTTTTCTAGGGTGATTAATTTATGATCAATCTCGTAACGTTCCATATCAAAAGTGAACTTTTTTTCAGTTTCATTTAAACTGACACTTTTTACTTTCGCACCTTGACTAAATAATAAGTTTGATTTTGTTTCACCGTTTGGTAGGTCTTCCGCTTTGTTTACAGTTAATATATATAATAGTAGTTTTTGACCTTTTTCGCTTAGATCCTTAGAGATTGCCTTAGCATTTTTCCCCTTAATTTTCTCCCATGCAATTTGATTTGCTTCATCACGTGTTTTTGCTTCAGCTAACTTTTCTTCATCATTAAAGGAAGTTAAAACACTATTCATTACCTTTGTAGCTTTTTCTTGCTCAACCTTTGGATCAAATTGATTTCCACTTCCATTACAAGCTGCAAGAAATGTACTTACCATTAATACAAGTATAAGCATTGCTATTTTTTTCAATTTAAAGGGCTCCCCTCTTTTGATGGATTAACGCTTGGAGTTGAATTCATTTGAGAAAAAAAGCTCATGGCAAGCTCTTCTTGCTTTTCTGCCTCTTTCTCAGCTTCTTTTATTTGTTTTTCATGCAATTTAATCTCAGCTTTTTGTAACGCTACTTTCCACTCATCCGATTCAATGTATTCTTCGTATTCCCCTTTTTTCTCTTCAAACCAGTGTAACACCTCTTGTGAAGGGCTATTTTGATAGTCTAATTGACTAACATAAAATGAGTTTGTAATATTTGGAAACAAGAGATATTGGTACGCCTTTTTCGCCTTTATTGGGTGTTTTCCAGTAATGATAATAATGCAATCATCTTTATGCATGGTTAGAATTTCATCTTCATTCATTAGGTTCCGTGCTGCATATGAGTAACTAGATGAAGAAGAAGTACTTGATGATTTCCCTTTAGATTCTGAAGACGAACCTGTCTCTACTTTAGCGGTTGTTTTCCCCATTAACTGTGAAAAGTATTTTGCGGTTGTTTCGTTTACATTCCCTAAGCAAATTTTTGTTCCACAGTTACCTAAAATGGATTCAGCTTGTTCCCGCCCATATTTTTCTTGCAATTGAGTTATGTTTTGAACAATCGTAAGAACACCAATTCCGTACCCACGACAGGTTGCTAAGAACCTTTCATAGTCCGGAAACTTCCCTAAATTCGGGAATTCGTCTAAGATAAAAACCACAGGATGAGGGAGTTTTGCCCTGTTTTTAGCCCCTACTTTATACAATTCCTGAAACATTTGATTAAAAAATAAATTAATTAGGCCTTCCCATGTAGAATCCATTACTGGAATAATAACATATAAAGCTATTTTCCTTTTTCCTACATCCCCTAAAAAGAAATCTGAGAAACTCGTAAACCGAGAAACCGAACTGGAGGTAAAGTCACCTATTGTTGTCAGTAAAGATATGATAATGTTTGCCCTAGTTTTTTCTTGGGACTTTTTAAATCCTAACTCATATGCTCTTCTTGCTGGATGCGATTTATCTAGTCTTAAAAATTGCTCATCTAATTCACTGGCACCATCATTACTTTCCTCTGGATCAAACTCTTGTAAAAAATCCAAAACACCTTTCATGTTGCGTTGATTGGGCGGCAATTCGTGAACAGCATACAGGATTAATGCTTTTAACAAGCTAAACTGAGCATTATACCAAAAATCTTTTCGTTTAGGGTCATTTTTAGAAGCAACTATCGCATTTGCTACGGTAGATGCTTGAATTTCCTCCCTGACATAATCAAAAGGATTATAGCAATCTGAATACTCCATTTCTGAAAAATTCACCACATGTACTTCATAGCCTTGTCTTCGTTTAATTTCAGAAGTCATTTCATAGACCTCACCTTTCGGATCTGTCACCACTAAAGAACATTCCTTTTCGTGTAACACATTGGTTACGACATACCCTTGTGTTTTGGAAGATCCAGGTCCACCGGCTACAAAGTGGTTTCTGTTAGGAAGGTTTGAATCTGTTGGCTGCACAATAATTGCCTGATTCAAAATACCGGCTATGATTCCGTTATTTTTCATGTAATCCACAGCCATATCACTTCTCCTCCTTAGAAACTAGCAAACTAGCTTCAAGATCTTTCATGAGTTGATTTACCGGAACCCCAACTATCTCGCCCTGTTTAAATATTTCATGCTTGTGAGCGAATCGGCTTGAACCATGAACACCGTATTTGTCTGCTAACTGATATTTGCCTTTGGCGCCTTTCATAAAAAAAGTAGCATAGAAGGATAATAGGATAACTGCTCCACTACCTAAGAAGAAAAGAGGATTTTTCTCTTCAATCATGAGAGTTGAATTCTCAATCGGATGCAGTAGGTTATCCGTTATAAATTCGAAATATGGAGCATCAGATAGATTATCCCGGTGCGCTGCAATAAACGGAAGAATTCCGGCTATATTAATTACGATCAGTTCAAGAAGGATTAGTAAAAAGACCGTTAACAATAGGCGTAGTCCAAACATATTCATGGGTTTCTCTCCTTTTGGATTACCTTATAATCACTGCATAACTAGTTCTCTTCAAAGGGTTCGAAAGATCCCATTAACTCTAATTTATCAACTAACCATCTATCTCCGCTTTGAGCAAGCGTTACTTCATACATTTGGTTTTTTCTTGGGAATTGGCTTCCGCCCACTGAGTATTGTGTTTCCATGTTTACAAGAGCTTTTGCTTGGTTCTTTTCAACCGCACTTAGATAGACATTTAAAGCCTGCACTTCATTTTTGAATTCAATTTGTGTACTTCCCATTTCTCCAGAAGCTTTTAGTTTTGAAATGACGGACTCTGCTAGTTTATCGCGGACCTGATCAAAACGGGCAGCATAATTTTTGTTATCGTAATTAAATAATTCTCTAAAAGTTCCATCTACAAAACTTTTAATCTCTTCACTATGTTCAATTTCATAAAAGGCTTCATTCTGTTGAAAGGTAGTAAGTGCTTTTTCCTTTTTATGCGATTCGTTTTTTAACTGAACCATCTGTTTTTTGGTTTCTTTGTTTATTTCCTCTGCTTGGGTGACCATTGTTCTTTGACCAATGTACATAAATCCCAAGATCACATTTGCTAAAATAGATATTCCAAGCAGAACAGCCAATACTTTAATCAAGGTGTTTTCCTCCTAATGGATCACTCTACCAAAACCAACCAGATGGGATTGCCAGTAAGGGGAATTAATGTCATGGTTTCCTATACCTGAACCATTTGAATCAAACATTATTCCGTTTCCCATGTATATGCCTATATGTGTGATGTATTTGTCGGTCTCATATGTACCAGTATAAAAGACAAAGTCGCCGGGCTTAGCTTCAGCAGGTGAGATTTTTGAAGATACATCGTACTGTTCCTGAGCTGTTCGAGGTAGCTTTATGCCAGCCTGAGCAAATGTCCATTGTGTAAAGCCTGAGCAATCAAATCCTGTATTAGGGTGTGCACCTCCCCATACATAAGGCCAACCTACATATTTTTGTGCTTCTGAAATAATCACATTAAATGCTTGTTCCCCCAATGGAGAAACATCTCCACCACCTACAACCATACTGGTAGGCATTAGATTTTCCATCACTTTTTGTACATATGTAAAGTCGCCGTAACAGTAAGGCGCTCTCCAATCCGAACAGCTCCATCCTAGTTTGCTAGATTGATTCAAGGAGAACGCTTGAGCTAATTCAACTGAATGTTTCCCTCCATTTGAGGCAACAAAATTAAGGTAACCAGAACCAAAGTTATAAGATTGAACGATAGCAGCAAAATCAACTCCATCTTTTTGCCCTTGTTGTAACACTGATTTAAAATGTTTAACACCAAAATTGACGGACATAACAGGATCTTGTATAGAGTTCGGTGGCAGCCCAGCAGATTCGGAACTTTGCATAATATCTAACGTTTGAGAATTCCCTAATTCTTGATACATAAGAGCTAGAAGGAAATCTGTGTATTCAGGTATTCCATACTTGCTCGTATATTCACTAACTAATCCTCTCCATTGCGCAATATTTGGTGGGACATCAGCTGCACCAAATGGTGAATTAATGTTCTCAATCGGCTGTTGTTCAGAGGTATTCATTCCAAGCAGCAACCCGGCCATGAGTATGAAAGCGAAAACGACTCCTACCGTGATTTCCTTCCAGTTCCTAACAACAAAAACAGTCCCCTTAACAGCGGCTAATGCTGCCACTTATTTCACCACAATTCTTTATTAATTTTCTCTATCTCGGCTATCGCGTTTTTAAGTTCCTTGTTTTTGAAATCAAGCTCTTTTTGTTTGTCTTCTGGTTTTACGTTTTCGTTAATCTCTTTTATTTGTTGTTCTAACGTAGCAACTTGATTTTCCAATTCTTTTTTTCTAATAGTGATCTCTAACTCTTTGCTTTTCAGCTTTTCATTTAAATTTTTAGCATCTTCAAGATCTCCATGTTCTGTAAAGGCTTTGCCCATACGAAGCTGTTGGTCTTTATCTTTTGCAAATGCTTGCATCGATAACAAAGTGCTATAATCATATCTTAGTATTTTCTTTTCGATCTCCAAATAATCACTTTCAGCTTTTAACCCAAGTATTTCATCCTTATTATTCACTTTATATAAGGCCTGCACAGTGGGTTTAATTAAACGTTTATCGGTATCAATTGCCTTTTGATACTCACCCTTTTCAAGGTACACCTTCGCAATCTCCTTATTACTGCCATTATTTTTTTTCAAAAAGGAAATGGCTTCATCGAATTTTTCTTCACTTAGCATTTTATAAAACTTTGATTCTTGTTCAGCCTTTTTAAGTTCCATCGCATGGACCGATTGAATTCTATTTACTGCTGATTGGTTAAGGAATAGTGCTAAAACAACGGCAGCCGTACAAATCCCAATCGATATACCTGCCAAGCTCCTCCTTTGCTTCTTCATTTTTTGTTGTTCCGTTTCCAATGCGATGAAATGTTTGGTCTCTTCCTTCTGTAGTCTCTTGGAAATCAATTCTTTCAAATCCTCAACAGATTCAGCATTGTCAATTCTAAATAGAAATTCATCTTTTTCCTTTTTTAAGAGATTACCTTTTTCTCGTTTATATTTTTCAAAGGTGAAACGTGAAAACATAGAGATAATTAAAATTTTGTACTGTTCCAGCTTTTCTATATGGTCATCATAGGGTAACCATTGATTGCTTCTATATAGGAACTTTAGTGTTTTCATATCTTTAAAGAAAATGTTTCTGGGATGAATCAATACTATCTCTTTTACTTTATTTAACTGATCCATCTCCAACAACTCGTTTACTAAGGCCAGACGCAGTACACGTGAATATTCTTTTGCTGTAATGAGTGATTGGTAATCTTCCTCCATCACATAGTCGAGAATAAATCGATCGTTTTCTTTTTTTATATCAAGTAGAGTAAAGAAATAAGGTGAATCTTCTTGAAGATCTTTTAAATCTTCTGATCTTTCGGCCAACACCTTATTTGCAGGTATTTCCAAACGATAGTGGTTATTTTGATGAATAAATAACGTTCCGAATTCGAATAATTGGATTTTCACCATTATGTCCTTCCTTTACAGAACAAAATTTTGTACTTCCTCTTTTTCAATCGGAGTCATTTCGTTCCTAGCTTCATAGTCTGGGATTTCGTCAGGATCCAACCCATACTTTTCAAAATATCGTTTTTTATTCCAAAGACGAAGTTCTTCTTGTGTAAGCTCCACCCTGATAAAAGCACGTTGAGATCCATATATAATTAACGCTTCTCCTTGTCGTTTTGCACGTAATAAGGAAATCTCTTCATCAGAAAAGGATAGATTAATCTTTTTCACTACATCGTCTACCCCTTTATTGTCTAGACCAAAAAATACTTTTGTATGGCTGTTTTCAATCATGGCTGCCCCCAGGTTATCAGTGGTATCTAGAACATCAATAATTTGTTGTGTACCTGCAATCGCTCCGGCATTGTATTTCCTAAATCGTTTATACGCTTGATAGAAAAATCTCATAGAATCAGGATTTTTTGATAAGAAGTGAAATTCATCAATAAACAGATAAATTAACTCATCTTTTGTTTTTGTTACTTCGTCCCAGAGAAAGCCGAAAATGTTAAAGTAACAGGCTGCCTGTACATCTACTTCATTTTGAAGTGATTTTAAATTAAAGGAGAATAAGGAATTATTGATATTCACATTCGTGTGACCATTAAATAATGAGTTTGAACCATGAACATAACTTTCTAATATAAAATAAAAATCTTGGATTTTTTCATACCGTTCGAAATCATTTTCCTTTAGTTCCCCTAAGTCATTGTAAAAATCTTGAAGAGTAGGATAGTCAGTGGCTTTCAGATTTTTAAAATCAATCTCTTCATTGATTGAAAAGCGATTATAAAGATTGGTTAGTGTCTTGTCTAAAATACTAGATTCAACCTGTGTTAAATCGGCTTTTAAAACTTTAAAAAACGCCTTAAGACGTTGGACCTTCTGTTTCACAAGGTCTCTGACGAATTCTGCATCCGTATTAAAATCTTCGGTGTCTGTAATTTCTGTTGAAAATATCTCCAAAGGATTGATCTTTGTTGCACTATTACTGCTAAGGTGTACCACTTCTCCACCGAGACTTTTCACGATATGGGAGTATTCACTTTCTGGATCAATGATATACACTTTGATTCCCATTGCGAAGCAACGAAGAATCTTCTGAACCATAAATGTTGATTTACCAACGCCGGATGTTCCGATAACGACCATGTTTTGGTTTAATGTACGATGCGTATCTAAATAATCAATCGCTACTAATGAATTGGTTGTCTTATTAATCCCTTCCACTTGAGCCCTTGGGGATAGGTAACAAATTTCCGAATCATCAAATGGAAAAAAAGAAGAGGCTGTTTCACTGTTGCACATCTGATAGGTATAATCTTTTAATTGATTATCGCCTAATGGTAAAGCTGACCAGAAAGCCATTGGTGCAGCATAATGAGGGTTTAAAGCTTTCATTCTTAATTTTGTGCAAATCCTCTGGACATTGTCCTCTAAGGTCTTTAAATCTTCTAGGGATATCGCTTGAATGAAAATGTACGTGTAGAGATACATAAAGTTAGAACGGTTGGTTAAAACCTGATTAAGTTGGTATCTGGCACTATCAAGTTCTGATTGTAATCTGATACGCGTAGCTGGATCTCTTGTTTTTAATAGTTCAGCATCCTTATTTTTAATAGAGTCATTGTAATAACTAATCATTCCCTCAGAGTTAGCAGGCTCTAAATATTGGACAAAAGAAATGTTTCCCTTCAAGCGTTTCAAGTCAGAAAGCCAGTTTCCTTTTTGCTCTTTAGGATAAGAAACAATGGCCAGCACTTTAATGAAGTTTCCTCCACTTTCTATGAAACTCTTATTTTCCTTCCAAACAAAGGGATAGATAGAATTAAGCTCTTCTGTCTCTAAAACCCCATATAGCAAGTCTTGATGGCTTTGTTGCATCTGTTCTTCTTGTTTATTTTCACGTTTTTTCAATGGAAAAAGTGTTGCTAAAGAAAAGGGCATGATTTTCTCCTTCCCGGGTGGTTAAACGTAAAGTTTCGACATTTCAAAATCAAAGTATCGGTAAAGCAGAGTTAACGTATCTTTTTCAGATAATTTTCTTATCGCCATATCGTAGGCCTCGAAAGTAGATTGTAAAGAGTTTGATATTTCCTCCACCTTTTTTGTTAAAATACTTTCCGCACGTTCTAAATCCTGAAAAGTACGTTTGTTCATTTTCTCCCTTATAACAATAAAGTGTTGTTTGGTGGACATTTCATCTTTAACCCTGATACCTTGGAAGTGATCTATATATGAGGCGATTAATTTTCTCTTATAATCATTTCCGGCATTCTCTTTATTTTCAAGTTCTTGAAGATATCGTTTTTTCCAACCTAAGTTGTACGATCTCAAATCCACGGGAACAGTCATTGAGATGGTTTGTATTTGATCGTGGACTTGGCTCATTAAAAGTGATCCATAGTCTTCAAATAAGCGATTCTGTTCATACTCAGCTAATAAATCCATATTGATACCACTTACTTGCAGAATAGAAGTTAAGTACCCATTTTTCAAAAGTACATAATCCTTATATATACCTTCTATCACGCTTAGATCTTGAATCGTTCTTTGACCCTTTTTTACAAGGGTGTCCACTTCATAGTCAAATTCGGTTTTATCCATTTTCTTTTTATTGTTAGCCATGGAAATCATCCCTTTTATTCGGTTTCATAAAGAACAACTTCTGTCTACTGTTGTAATTAAAAATTAGTTTCAAATAGCTACTGTAGGTTATATTTGGACGAGATGTAATGGGACGTAAAACAGCAAAAGTAAAAGAGCTTAATAGCAACAATGCTACAAAGAACATTTTGACCATCATAAACCCTAATGAGTAGGGTGGAATAAGAAGGATTCCTGCTGCAATGACAACTGCCGGCAAAATAAATTTAAAAAAGTTTCCAATCGATAAACCTTTCACTATGTTATAAGATCGGTTTACATTGTCAGGGAAAACAAACGTTTTCCCCTTCCGATTATCTTCTTGTCCTAATAATTCTTTAAGTATTTCTTTTACATCATCTTTTGTAGTCATACTTGCCACCTCGATTAAGCGAATAATCCATATACCCAAGGGACAATCCATACAAGAGCCGATGCTAACCCGACCCCTGCAAGTGCCATTCCTACCCCTCGGAACATTTCATTTTTCGTATGCGGATCGTCTACGCCAGGTAATTTTTTAATGATAATCCAGACACCTACACAGATTCCTACTATCACGACAATTCCTGTTAAGAATGATTGAATTTGTTTAAGGCCTTCCTTCACTTTTGCCTCAATCTCGCCAGCTGCAAATGCATGCTCTGGAATCGCATAAAGACATAACACTATGGCTGTAAACAAGAGTATGGGTTGTAATTTTTTGAGCGTTTTCACTTTCCTCTGCCTCCTTTTAGTCTTTCTCACTAAGTTCCATGAATTCGATGCTTGGTTCCACTTCTTTTTCCTTGTATCTATCTTTCTGTTTTTCCAATTGAATATAATGATTCAACTTTTCTAATTGTTCATTGGCCTCCTTTTCAGAGAAGTATGGTGATATTTTTTTTACCCCACCTGTCGCACTTAACTTCCCAATGTACGAACCCTCTTCATCTGAGACCACCTCAAAATCTTGTTGCCTTATTTGAAGCTCTTTCTTTATCTCAAGATCGTAAAAGGCAAGAAAACCTTCTCCAATAGAACAACTATCCATGATAAGTTCATCAAAGGCTACATTCATTCTTGGATTGTCCCTTATTTTTCCCAACCATTTTTCATCCAGATTAGGTATCCTGATGTTTTGTTCTATTTCATTCTCTTCAAAAGAGATCCTTACCCCTTCATTATCTTTAGATATACTGTTTAATGTGATAGTCTTTCCTACAAAGTCCGAAGGAATATAATATTCCTCTAACGTTCTACGAAGGGCTTGTATTCTAATTTTCGGTTCCTTCTTTAGTTCGTCTTTTACAATAAAGGATCGTGCTTGTTCAATATTTTCATAGAATGCTTGGGCTTTAAAAGGTTTCATTAAATTCAGTCGAAATTGCTGACTATTCTGGAGAGAGAATGCTTTTCCGTCTTTCGAAAGAAAAAGTACATGCCCTCTGAATCTTTCAAATTTGGAGGTTCCGAACGTGTTCAGAAGTACTTCCTCTTTAGAATGAAAGACTTCAGTAACTTTGTGAGCTTCTTTGAACTCCTGTTTATAAACACCATAAAATTGACCATTATTTTGAAATATTTGAAATAATCTTTTATCCTGACCCCATGAAAAGATATCTTTACAGTCTCCATTTAATTCAAAAAGATCTGGCTGTCGTTCTTTTATTAAAGCGTAATAAATTTCGTACTCGACTTCTCCCCTCTCTTCATTCGATAATGAAAGCTCATCGTCAACTGGGAGCTTTTTTATATCTAATTCTTGCTGCCTTTTAGTCTGTTCGATCATTTGCAAAATGTAATCGGCGATAGTGACCATGGAATCATTAACGGATCTTTCGATAGAATCGTTTCTCAAAAGATAATCCCCTTTCTGGTCAAAACTGATGCTATAAAGGGTCTATAAAAATTGGTCATGTTTGAAAAAGGATAACTTCATAAAGTTATGATTCAATACTGTTCTTATTGAAGTTTAACCCCGACTTATATTGGATTCTTCCAAATTAAGAAAGGCTTTTTTAATTCTTGTAGTCCTGTACCAAGTTATCTAGCAGCCGATTGTCAGTTGAGATAAAATATCTTTGATCCCACAGACTACCACCCTTTTTTATTTTTGTTTCCGGAAACTCCTTATATAAAAACCTTGCTGTTCCACCTTTTAGAGCTTTCATGAGATTGGGTATGTAATGAGTCGTTTTGCAATTGATAACTAGTCTACCGCTGTACCCATGGATCTCCATTCCCACGATTTTAAATTCATGACGAGTGGAGACGTTTCTAAAATAGGACTTTATAAAGTCTATTTCCTCTTTCTCTAGCACTATGTAATTATTTGTAAAAAATGCAATATGATATTGCAAACAACTCACGTGGTATTTGTTTGAATCAATCTCATACATATGTATTTTTTCTCTCAACTCCCTTATATGATATTGTTATATAGTGCGAATATTTGTTCTATTTATATTTTAACAAAAATATACTATTTTCGATATATTCAGATATTACTATCTTAAAACTATATTAAAAATGAGTCATTAGCATTAAATATGGTAAAAACGCCCAACAATAGTTGTTAGCTTTAGCAGACTTTAGTCATATTGTTTCGGTATTATTTTTTAACAACCTTTTTTCTTACTTCTGTCTATTTCTATTCGTTTTACTTTTAATAGCTACCAACCTTTATTAGCTCTCGTCACCTTCAGGTGACTTATTTCTGGACCTTCAGGTTGGCGAATTTTTGGAATAATTACAGTATTTGAAATCGGCAAAAATCCTGGCTGAATGCTATATAGACAAAAACTCTAACCGCGATTTGGTTAGAGTTTTTCTATTTACCTATTCTTCTTTCATTATGATTCGTAATCATCTTGTTAAGTTATTAAAGGGCCAGTACTTTTTTACATAACAATCGGAATTTATGTTTTTTTAAGATCCCTTCTCAAGAAAGAACTATTAACCACTTATCTGTTGTAGTAAACAATAAAATTAGAGATGATTTTAATAATAAATTATATATTAATGTATATGATGATATATGTTTTGATTTTATTACAAATTATGTTTTTATATTATATTTTTACTCAGTAGTTGAAACCCTGGCGTCCCCCTTTTTCATTTGCCCTTTTATATAAAAATCACTAGAATATTATCCCGGGTTTTGAGGCATTTAATTGAGACACTATAAATATATTTCTGCCGTGAGCTGCCGGAGGTCTCATTCGGGTGTACCTAAATGAAACAGTTTTTTCAAAAGGGCTCTGTTAATTTATTGTTGATTATTCATCAAAGAAAAAAGACCAATTTTAGATTGGCCTTGAGTAATGTCTTGTTCAACTAGTCGAGTAGAAGGGAGCCTT
>NZ_JAGGQX010000030.1:0-214761 GCF_018613095.1 Bacillus sp. ISL-75 | reverse complement strand
CAGGCAGCTCAGGTAGCTCAGGTAGCTCAGGTAGCTCAGGTAGCTCAGGTAGCAAAGGCAGCAAAGGCAGCGGTAGCTCAGGCAGCAAAGGCAGCGGTAGCTCAGGTAGCAAAGGCAGCGGTAGCTCAGGCAGCTCAGGCAGCTCAGGCAGCGGCAGTCACGGAAGCGGCAAAAAACCAAAAGGTCCTAAAGGTAAAAAAGGTCCAAAAGGTAAGAAAGGTAGCAAGGGAAGCAGCGGTAGTGGCAGCTCAGGTAGCTCAGGCAGCTCGGGTAGCTCAGGAAGTCACGGTAGCTCAGGTAGCGGTAGCAGTGGCAGTCACGGTAGCAGTGGCAGCAAAGGCAGTGGAAGCTCAGGCAGCTCAGGCAGCTCAGGCAGCTCAGGCAGCTCAGGCAGCTCAGGCAGCTCAGGCAGCTCAGGCAGCTCAGGCAGCTCAGGCAGCTCAGGCAGCTCAGGTAGCTCAGGTAGCGGAAGCAGTGGCAGCAAGGGAAGCAGCGGTAGTAGCGGCAGCAATGGCAGCAAGGGAAGCAGCGGTAGTAGTGGCAGCCATGGTAAAAAGGGACCAAAAGGTAAAAAAGGTCCAAAAGGTAAAAAACACTAACAGTAGCAACCGATACTTTCAAAAGTATCGGTTTTTTTGTTCATTCCTTGTTACATAAACCTATTAAAATGCATGTGTGTCATTCGTCTATATATAAAAATATAGGTAAAAATCTAGTAGAATTATTGAAAATACTTCTAGTTACATGCTGATTTATGAAAAGACGAGACATTCGTTTAGAACAAGCCTTCCCATTGGGACGTACTATAAAGCAAGGGACAAGAAGGAAATAAACGGAAAATAATGAACAAATTTTTTGTGAAGGGAGTAAATTAATTTATATGTATCATCAATCGACGGTAATCATTACCATCTTTGCTTTTATTCTAACAATGGTCCTGATCTTTATCCGTCCAAAAAATATGAATGAAGCAATCCCAGCGACAATAGGGGCCATTATTGTTTTTGTAAGTGGAAGCGTTTCGACTGGGGATTTATTAGATATAAGTTCAAAAGTTACGGGGGCTGCAATTACCATCATCGCCACAATTGTTATGGCCATCGTACTTGAAAGTTTCGGTTTTTTTAGCTGGACAGCTGCTTTAATGTTGAAAATATCGAAGGGTTCGGGTATTCGATTATATTGGAATACCTTAATACTCTGCTTTTTAATGACACTATTTTTTAATAACGATGGAAGTATCTTAATTACTACACCAATCCTGATCTTAATTTTAAATAATCTAAAGTTAAAAAACAGGCAAAAGATACCGTTTCTCTTAAGTGGTGCGTTAATTGCGACTGCTTCTAGTGCTCCAATAGGTGTTAGTAACATCGTTAATCTAATAGCCTTGAAAATAATAGGGATGGATTTGTATCTCCAAACGGAAATGATGTTTGTTCCTGGGGTTCTGGGATTACTATTTTTATCCTATCTATTATTCCTAGTTTTTAAGAAAGATATTCCGAAAGAAATCCGCTTCCATTCCTACTCCATTCCACTGCATAAAAACCGTCCATATCATCCATTACAACAAGGCTCGGAAACTTTATTCAATCAACAAAAGAAACTCATGATCAATATGCTCATCTTTGTATTCCTTGTACGGATTAGTCTTTTCGTCGCATCCTTTATTGGCATCTCAGTCTCGTTGGTAGCTGTGTGCGGTTCGGTTATCTTACTCATATGGAGATGGATTCACTTAAAGGTAAATCCAAAAGATGTGGTCGGTAAAATTCCGTGGCATATTTTAATATTCGCCTTTAGTATGTATGTCATCATCTATGGTTTACACAATATTGGATTATCGAATCTTCTTATAAGCTATCTAAAACCTATCGTTAATGATAGTCTGATTCATGCTAGTTTAACCATGGGTGTCATAACAGCATTTCTTTCAAATATCTTTAACAACCATCCAGCCTTAATGATTTCAACCTTAGCCTTGACGGAAATGGGACTAGAACCCTTATTTACGAAAACCGTTTACTTATCAAACATCATTGGCAGTGATATTGGGTCGCTGATTCTCCCAATTGGAACTCTTGCAACACTGCTTTGGATGCATATTTTAAAGACTAATAAGATTAAAATAACTTGGATGGAATATATAAAAGTGACCATTGTTGTCATACCTCTAACCCTAATTTTCACGCTAATTAGCTTGTATTTATGGCTATTACTCGTATTTGCCGCTTGATAATAAATGATAAAAAAGGACTCATCTATCGATGGGTCCTTTAGTGTTCGGGATATTCACCACTTGTTTAACCAAAGGAAAAAGAACGCAGCCTAGATAAATTCCAAGTAAATTTAAAATCAAATCGTCTATGTCCAAGCTCCCACGATGGGAAACAAATTGCAAAACCTCAATGCATGCAATCATCAATGAAGCAATAAATAATGCCTTCCATTGAGAAAACTGTTTAAACCTAAGGAATAGGCCGTAGGGAAGGAACAAACCAATATTAGCAGCCAGATTATAAAAGGAAATTAACCAGTTCACTTTTCCTGACAAATAAAATGCAACGGTGGAAAAGGGAACAAGATTCATTGAGTGATAGCTTTGCTCGTTTGGGCGGAAAAATAACAAAATCACAAGTGCAACCGTGTAGAGAGTTAACCCTCCCAAAAAGAGTGGGTAGGGAAGATTGATCGTTTCTTTCCGGATAATTAAAACCAACCATAAGACCAACCAAACAATACAGAACAGGACCACTATTAAAACGATTGGGTGTAAATATGAAACTAGTCGAATAAAAACAGGTGAAAAAAGAATAAATATAACAAAAGAAATCATCATTGAAATAAATAATGTTTTTCTCAATTATTTTGATCCTTTTTGATAATATTCTGCCATCATTTCTGCAGGAACCATGCTTCCGCCAGTTGCCCAAACGATATGTGCAGCATTGCTCATTTTATCCAATAAATTATGGTTCCGTAAGTAATCATTTCCCTCTCTACATAAGAAAACCGGTCCAATCATCCCTGCGAGTGCTGAAGGCTCTAAATGAATTTCTTCAGTATCTACAAGATCCTTGAGCAATTTGTATAATTGTTCGTCGCTTATTGTATAACTTCCACTTAAGAAAGGGTCAATAATTTTGCCGACAAATCCCGAGGGTCTACCGACAGCAAGTCCATCTGCATCGGTGACATTGTCAATTCCGATATCCTGAACAGAAATTTGATCATGTAATCCCGTCATTAATCCGAGTAACATACAAGGAGAATGGGTGGGTTCAGCAAAGAAACAGTGGACGTTATCTTTAAACAATTGCTTCAATCCAAATGCTACGCCTCCTGGACCACCGCCAACCCCACATGGCAGGTAAACGAATAAAGGGTGGTTTTCATCAACTGTGATTTCTAACTGTTCCAACTGCTTTTTCAACCGGGAGGCGGCCACGGCGTATCCTAAAAATAAATCACTTGAATTTTCATCATCCACGAAATAACAACTAGGATCTGCTTTTGCTTGGATTCGTCCTTGCTCCACAGCTTTGCTGTAATCGGCTTCATATTCAATTACCTGCACATTTTTGCTGCGAAGCAAGTCCTTTTTCCATTGTTTTGCGTCCGCGGACATATGAACTGTTACCTTAAACCCTAATTTAGCACTTATGATACCAATACTTAGCCCTAAATTTCCAGTAGAACCGACGGCAATAGAATAAAGGGAAAAGAAGGATCGAAATTTTTCACTTGCTAGAATCGAATAATCATCTTGGATGGTAAGCAATTGATGTGTAAGAGCCAATTCTTCTGCATGTTTAAGTATTTCATAAATACCGCCTCGCGCTTTAATTGACCCTGAGATTGGCAGGTGACTATCACACTTTAGTAATAAATCACCTAAGATAGGCCGTCCGTAATCCTGGGCTAATTTTTGCTGCATAGATGGTATGCCCACTAATGGAGATTCAATGATCCCATTGGCTGCTTTTGTTTCCGGGAAAACCTTAGAGAGATAGGGAGCAAAACGATTCAATCTTTCTTCAGCATCTTTAATCTCCACTACAGTCAGCGGAGAATCGATCCCTTGCTGAGAATTTTCAAGGTTAGGATTCACCCAAAATACTTCCTCTAATGATTTGAGTTTTTCTAATAATGGGAGTTTTTTGCTATCGAGCCATGTTTGTATTTCTTTGTTATTCATGTTCTTCATTGGGATACCTCTGTCTTTTGGGAATATAATCAAGCGTTTTTTTAGAATATATATATTTTATCACAAGAATATTTTTGCAACGTTATTAATTGTAAAGTAGTCGCTTGTCTTTAACACTTGTTTTCTTCTTGCATATGATTTAAATAAAAGGCATGTGAGGGACATGTATTTAGTTGGCTTTTACTCTCCAAAAGCAAAATCAGGTGTAACTGAATTGTCTTTATCCATTTATAATTGGCTTAAATTAAATACAAATTTAGCTGCAGCATTCATTTCTTACGGGACTTTAGAAAAAGAAGAGACTTCAAATGAGCTCATCCACGAATTTTCGAAATTAACTTTAATCGAACAAAAACGAAAAGTGAAGTTAATGAAAAAAAAGTACGATATCATTATTTATGATGCATCAAGTCAACTTTCCGAGGGTGTCTTAAAGCTTTTACCGATTGTTGACCGGTTATTTGTTGTGGGTGAAGAACATACTGATTTTGCCGTTAAACTGCAAAAAATTATTCAATTTGATAAAATTTTTGATAAAAGCGTCAAAAATTTTATTACACATTTACGAGGCAGTAAAACGTTTATAATTCGTGAAAATAAGGAAGATCGTGTGATTGGATTCAACTTCTCAAAAAATGAAACAAATACTATTGGTCAGATGGTGTATACAGACTATGTAACACGGTATATAGAAGAGAAATTCATTGAAAAAAATATTAAAATATTTAAGAAGATCTTAGGTATACCTAAGAAGGACTTGTATAAAGGCTTACATGAATTAGGTATTGATTTTGAAAAAGCACTGCTCTTTCATGAATATGTTTTTCTCCGGGAAGCGTTAGGTCAAGATTACCAAGAAGCACTAGAAACTCTCTTTCCACTTTTAATTAATTCCACCTACAAAGAAATTTTTGAAAAATTTCAAAATGAAATAAATTTTATCAAAAAAGTAAAATTATTATGATGGATAAAAAACAGTGTTACATTGGGTAACTCTGTTTTTTGTTGTTTTAATCTTCATGAAATTATTATGCTTGGATTTTATCTGAGGATAAATGTACAATCAAATAGGTGAACGTTTATTAAGATAAAATAAAATAGGTGGGAAAAAGCATGATTGCAAAGACGGAAGAGGATTTTAATGGATTGAAAGAAATTGGCAGAATCGTTGCCGGGATTCGTGATGAATTAGTGCAACGAGCGGTACCTGGAGTTACTACTAAAGAGCTCGACGATATAGCTGGTCAGTTATTTGAGAAAGAGGGCGCCATTTCTGCTCCAAAGGGGGAGTACGATTTTCCCGGGTTTACGTGTATTAGTGTCAATGAAGAAGTGGCTCATGGAATTCCGAGTGATCGAGTGATTCAAGAAGGAGATCTTGTTAATATAGATGTTTCTGGTTCCAAGAACGGTTATTTTGCAGACACAGGCGTCTCGATTGTCGTCGGAAAAGGTGAGGAAATCTTATCGAAAATTTGCGCCGTTGCAAAAGAGGCATTTGAAGCTGGTCTTAAAAAAGCAAAACCAGGTTCCAAAATAAACGGGATGGGTAAAGTCGTTTTCCAAACGGCTAGAAATCATGGATTAACCGTGATTAAAAATCTTACAGGACACGGTATTGGACGAACAATCCATGAAAAACCTGAATATATTTATAATTATAATGAAACCTCTGATAATGGATTGCTTAGAGAAGGAATGGTTATTGCATTTGAACCATTTATTTCAACCCATGATGAAGAAGTGTTTCAACTAGAAGACGGCTGGACCTTTGTTACAGAAAAAAGCTTTGTCGCTCAGTACGAACATACACTTATCGTAACTAAAAACGGACCAGTCATATTAACACGCTGATAACCATAGATCAAACCGGAACGTTGACTGTACGGTTTGATCTATGGTATATTTAATTTAACATTTAACTGGAAGGGGTGAGTATTTTGGGGAGTTGTATCGAATTGGTGAAATAGCAAAATTAAAGAATATTTCCAAACGGACAATTGATTATTACACCCAAATAGGCTTACTTAACCCTATTCGGACGGATTCTAATTATCGATTGTACAGTGAGGAGTGTCTTCAAATTTTAAATATGGTTGAACATTATAAAAATTTGAATATGCCCCTTGAGGAAATAAAGTCTTCCATTGAATTGATTAAGTCAGACAATACAATTGATAAACAAAAAGTAGAAAAACATGTGGAGCAGATTGCTAGTATTATGCAGCATCTAAAAGAAGAAATAAATGTTATGGAACCTATTCTTCAAAAATTAAACAACCAGCAAAAAGAATCACTTGTTAATAAATTATCATCAGAAGGCGTTACCTTGGCTCAAACATTATTATTATTGTTTAGCTAAGTATTAATTTATTATTTTGATAGAAAATAAATAAACTCGTAAATAAACAGGAGGTGTATTCCTTACTTATCTTTTAAGTAAGGAGACCATTGATAATTAGTAATCTACTAATAATAGCAATTTTAATTGCTTTTACAGCATTTTTTGTAGCTTATGAATTTGCTATTGTTAAAATCCGCGGTACACGTATTGATCAGCTCGTTAGCGAAGGGAACAAGAACGCGATCGCGGCAAAAACGATTGTTACTAATCTTGATGAATATTTATCTGCATGTCAATTAGGAATTACCGTTACAGCTTTAGGACTTGGGTGGTTAGGAGAACCAACGGTGGAACTTATCCTTCATCCGCTGTTAAGTTACTTTAACATACCAGAATCTATATCAGGTATTACTTCATTTATACTAGCGTTTGCATCAGTAACTTTTATTCACGTAGTAGTTGGGGAGCTTGCACCAAAGACTTTTGCCATACAAAAAGCGGAAGAGGTCACTTTGATTTTTGCAAGACCAATGATTCTCTTTTATAAAATAATGTATCCATTTATTAAAGCACTAAATGGTTCTGCTCGTTTCATCGTCGGAATTTTTGGACTGAAACCTGCATCAGAACATGAAGTAGCACACTCAGAGGAAGAACTTCAATTAATCATTTCCGAAAGCTATAAGAGCGGGGAGATTAATCAATCTGAATATAAATATGTGAACAATATTTTCGAATTTGATGATCGAAACGCCAATGAAATTATGGTACCGCGCACTGAAATTATTGCTTTTGATATCTCACAATCTTTAAATGAATGTCTTCAAATCGTAACGGAAGAAAATTATACAAGGTATCCCGTCATCGATGGTGAGAAGGATAACATCGTTGGTATGGTAAATATGAAAGAGGTTTTTACCGAATATATTAGAGGCAAGAATGTTGAAACATCGATTCAAGAGTATGTTCGCCCAGTTATCCAGGTTATTGAATCGATCCCAATCCATGATTTGCTCCTGAAAATGCAAAAAGACCGTGTTCATATGGCGATCTTAATGGATGAATATGGCGGTACAGCAGGATTAGTCACCGTCGAAGATATTTTAGAAGAAATTGTTGGTGAAATCCGTGATGAGTTTGATGCGGATGAAGTACCTGAAATTAATAAAATTAGTGAAAATAAAACCATCGTTGAGGGTAAAGTCCTAATTGATGAAATTAATGATTTATTCGGTTTAGACCTTGACGATTCAGATATGGATACCATCGGTGGATGGATCTTATCAGAAAAAATGGATGTCGTCGAAGGCGATAAAGTTAGATATGATGATTATGAATTTAAAGTGCTGGAAATCGATGGTTACCATATTAAATCATTAGAAATTTTAAAAATTGCCAAGCAAGAATCGATTGCTTAAACTAACTCCCTCTTGTCTAGATATGAGGGAGTTTTTTTTGTAACCCTATAAGAATCTAAGAAACTGACACAAAAAGGAAAAGTTCAAATCCTTATTGTGTCAGTTTTTTTCATTATATCGTTATATCTGCCTAAACTTTGTAAAAATCTTTACAAAGTATTTAGAAACTTAATAAATATTCTAAATTTTTTACAAACTCTTCACCAGTACTCAACAGCAACTTCAAGTTTTGTACCTATACTTTACGTATGGATTAGCAAAACACTTTATTAATAAATCTTATGGGGTGGTACATTTGTGAGTACTGAAAAAAGCTACAATATCTACCAAGATTATTTGACGGTCCCAGCCTCTAAACTCACATTATCAAAGAATGTGGAACATTACCTCTATTTAAAAAGAGGGTATGATATTTTTCTTGCAGCCACTGGGTTTCTTATCGCACTGCCAATCGTTGTTATATTTGCTGCCCTCATCGTCCTTGAAACACCAGGTTCACCATTTTATGTTCAGGAGAGGCTTGGGAAGAATGGAAAACGTTTCAAGATGGTAAAGTTACGATCCATGAGGATTGATGCTGAAAAAG
This sequence comes from Bacillus sp. ISL-75, assembly GCF_018613095.1. Taxonomy (NCBI): domain Bacteria; kingdom Bacillati; phylum Bacillota; class Bacilli; order Caryophanales; family Bacillaceae; genus Bacillus; species Bacillus sp. ISL-75. Next base: position 206,203 of record NZ_JAGGQX010000030.1, on the reverse strand, counting down.
AGGGGGCCAAGTGGGCAGTGGTAAATGATCCTCGTATAACAAAAGTTGGGGCTTTTATACGAAAAACACGCATTGATGAGCTTCCTCAATTGATATCGGTTTTAAAAGGAGATATGTCAATAGTTGGTCCAAGGCCCGAAAGACCTGTTTTTACAGCACAATTTAATAAAGAGATAAAAGGTTTTGAAAATCGTTTGCTTGTTAAACCAGGCCTAACAGGACTTGCCCAGGTTAGTGGGGGTTATGATATTTCTCCAAGAGAAAAACTTCAATATGACTTGGTGTACATACAAAATCTAACATTCTCACTTGAACTAAAGATTATTTTAAAGACATTTAAAGTCATTATCACAGGAGATGGAGCACGATAAAAAAGGCAGGGAATGTATATGTCAGACATCAAAAACCAACTACATAAAGGAGTAAAGTGGACTGGAATATCTACACTTATGATTTCAGCTATTCAAATCATCCAGTTTGCATTACTTGGAAAACTAATGAGTATATCCGAATTTGGGCTAGTAGGAATGATTACAACCATAGTTGTGTTTGCCCAAATATTGCTAGATTTAGGCTTTGGTTCAGCCGTGATTCAAAAAGAAAAGGTTTCATCTCGTGTGTTGTCAACCCTGTTTTGGCTCAATGTGGGGGTTGGTTTGGGCTTGTTTGTTCTCTTATTTCTATGTAGCCCACTGATTGCAATGTATTTTCAACGGAGTGAATTAAGCGAGCTGATTCGTATATTGGCGCTGATGTTTTTAATCGCTCCAATCGGTCAGCAATGCCAATATTTGTTGCAAAAAGAATTACGTTTTAATTTGCTGGGGGCAATTGAAGTGGGGACTACGTTGATCTCCTTTTTATCATTGGTTATTCTCATGTTTACAATTCGTCCGATTTATGCCTTTGTCATTTCACAAGTTGTCCTGAATTCGTTAAAAGGCATTCTTTATTATATTAGTTATCAAAAGAAATGGCGTCCTTCTTTGGTATTTGATTTGTCGGAATGCAAAGAATACATGACGTTTGGGGCATACCAATTAGCCTCACGGTTAGTTAATCGAATTGGCTCCAATCTTGATGTTATATTAATTGGCCGATTTATGGGTGCTGAGGCACTTGGTATTTATAATCTTGCCTATCAAATCGTAACCATTCCGGTATTAAAAATCAATCCGATTATTACAAGAGTAGCTTTTCCGGTTTTTTCGAAAAGTCATCAAAATCAAGTTGAATTAACTGATGGATTCTTACATATGACAAGGCTATTAAGTCTAGTTTCTTTTCCCATCTTGATGGGTTTGACGGCGGTGTCAAATGTTTTAATCCAAACTATTTTTGGACAGAAGTGGCTGGACGCTGTTCCTGTTTTGCAAATTATGGCAGTCGTAGGCATTCTAAGGGTTTTAATGAATCCAAATGGATCTGTAATTTTAGCAAAAGGAAAAGCGAATCTTGCATTTTATTGGGATGCCTGCGTTCTCATTTTCTATGGTGTTTCTTTATGGCTAGCGGTAATGACGAATAAATTGGAAATTGTAGCTTGGACCTATGCAGGGGTAAGCCTGGTGAATTTCTTAGTTGGTAGATGGTTCTTAAACTACTTGATACAGCTGCGTTTTCGGCAATACCTGAAAACCATATCTGTTCCATTCCTATTATCTTTGCTCATAACAGCAATCGCCTTTTGTATGAAAGAAATTTCTGTCTTTTATTTTTCTCAAACCAGCATTTGGCCACTTATTTTTTCGGTGGGCATAAGTGCAGTCGTCTATATGTTGCTTTTGTATAAGATGTATCCCCATTTTTTCTTGAGAATCGTAAAAAAACAAATAAGAGGGCAATCCTAATGAAGATTTTATGGATTACAAGTGTATATCCTAGTGACGAAAACCCTGGTCTTGGTGTATTTCATGAAACTCAGGTTCAAGCATTGATTCGACAAGGAGTGGAGGTTACAGTGATTTGTCCTGTACCGCGCAATCCCGTTTTGATCAGATACGCGCGAAAGAAATATCGAGCGAATCAGGGTATTCCTTTTCAGTATCTCCGAAAAGGAGTAACGGTCTATCGCCCGTCCTATTTAGCTCTTCCAGGCCAACTAAGATGGGCCCAGCCAGATAAACGGATTGCAGCTTCCATATTAAAAACAATGTCGGATTACCAGATAGAGGCCGATTTAATTCACGCACATTTTGCCATGCCGTCTGGAGGGGCAACGAGAATTGTTGCTGAACAAAAAAAGCTGCCATGGGTACTTACGTTACATGGTAGTGATGTAAATATTTATCCCTATTTTAGTACTAGTGCGAAAAAAGTATTCAAACAAACTGTACAGGCGGCAAATCAGGTAATAGCAGTGGGTGAAAGTCTTAAAAAGAGAGCAAAAGAGTTAGCAGGTAGGGATAGTATAGTTCTCCCTATAGGGATTGATCTATCAAAATTTCAACAAACATCCGAAACCAAAACTCAACTAAGAAGACGTCTTAAACTTCCAGAATACAAGAAGATTATTGTTTTTGTAGGAAGGTTAACAAAAGCCAAAGGTGTTTTTGAACTCGCTCATTCACTTGAATGGCTTTCTAATGATGTAGCCCTTGTGTTTGTTGGAGATGGGCCCGCTAAAGAAAAATTACTTCAGCATTCTGATTTTAATAGAAGATTGTTCTTAACAGGGCAGGTTGAAAATGAAAGTGTAAAAGATTATTTGTTTGCTAGTGATATATTGGCCCTCCCGTCTTACACAGAAGGGATGCCAACTGTTGTCATTGAAGCATTAGCCTTGAAAATACCAGTGATATGTACAGCAGTAGGAGGTGTTCCGGACTTATTTGGGGAGCATGGTCCGCTTTTAATAAAAAGTAAGTCGGTATCAAGCTTAGTAAATCGTATAACCGATATCCTAAATCGAAATCTATATACTCCAGAGGTTCAGGATCAACTATATGAAAATATACAAAAAAACTATCATGCCGATCACAATGGAGCATTGCTAAATGATGTCTATACACGGACGATAGAATCTATTTATTTAACTGAATAGTCTTTTCTTCAAGTAAAAATCATCAGGAGGAATGATAATGATGAAAAAAATTGCTGTCATTGGAACTGGATATGTTGGTCTCGTATCAGGCACATGTTTTGCTGATTCAGGAAACCAAGTTACTTGCTGTGATATTGATCAACTGAAAATAAACGACCTCATACGGGGGATCATGCCTATTTATGAGCCTGGTTTAAAAGAGCTGGTCCACAAAAATGTACGGAAGGGAACGCTAAATTTTAGCGCTAATATAAGTCAAGAGATTCGAGATGCTGAGGTAATTTTTATTGCAGTTGGTACCCCAATGACATCATCAGGCAAAGCGGACTTAACCTATGTAAAACAAGTCGCTAAATCCATAGGTGAAAATTTAAATAATTACAAAGTGATTGTCACAAAAAGTACGGTACCCGTTGGAACTGGCAAGTTAATCGAAACTATTATTCATGAATTCAACAAAGAAAAACAACCTTTTGATGTTGTTTCAAATCCTGAATTTTTAAGAGAAGGGACAGCTATTCAGGATACGATGAATATGGAGCGTGCAGTAATTGGGGCCACAAGCGAAAAAGCTTTTCAAATAATTTCGGAAATACATCAACCGTTTACAGCAAATATTGTGAAAGCCTCTTTAGAAACGGCGGAAATAATTAAATATGCTGCCAATGCTTTTTTGGCTACTAAGATTTCATTTATTAATGATATAGCTAATATTTGCGAACGTGTCGGTGCTGACGTAACAAAAGTATCCACTGGAATTGGCTTAGATAGCCGGATTGGTAATAAATTTTTACAGGCAGGCGTTGGATTTGGCGGTTCCTGTTTCCCAAAAGATACCGCTGCGCTTCTGCATATTGCCGAGGATTGTGGGTACGATTTTAAATTAATCAAAGCGGTTATTGAAACAAACGAAGGGCAAAGGGTGCAATTAGTGAATAAATTGTTACTTAAATTAGGTTCTTTGAAAGGGAAAACAATAAGTGTTCTTGGATTAGCGTTTAAGCCAGATACAGATGATATTAGGTCTTCTCCAGCTATGGATATTATTCCTTACTTAACAGAGCAGGGTGCGATCGTTAAGGCATATGATCCCATCGCGATTGTAGAAGCAAAAAAACAGATCGGTTACCAGTGCACCTATTCAGAGGATATATATGAAACTATCAATGATTCAGATGCATGTATGATCTTGACAGACTGGAAGGATGTAAAAAAATTGGATTTACCATTAGTCAAACAATTAATGAAGCAGCCTCTGATTGTTGATGGCCGGAATCTTTTTGATTTAGAGATGATGAAAGGTCTTGGATTTACGTACCTTTCGATTGGGAGACCAGCCATCCAATCGGAATCAGTCATATCAAAGGTAATATAGGAGGGTTTTTGATGAGAAAAGTGATTGTCACAGGAGGCGCAGGGTTTATTGGCTCCCATATAGTAGAGGAATTGCTTCGAAAGGATTTCAAAGTTTCGGTTATTGATAATTTTTCAACTGGTCGACGAGAAAATATCGAGCACTTACCTATTGAAGTCATTAATTACGACATTACCGATCCAAGTGTAATTGAATTAATTGTTTCCCTTTGTCCAGATTATATTATCCATCAAGCCGCCCAAGTAAGTGTGGCAGAGTCTGTCAGGGACATTCTATTTGATGAAAAAGTAAATATTAGGGGATCTCTTCACATTATTAAAGCTGCGATTAAATCAAAGGTGAAAAGAGTAGTCTTTGCTTCATCCGCAGCTGTATATGGAAATCCTATGGAATTACCTTTGACCACCGCTCACCCAACGCAGCCTGAGTCACCATATGGTCTTACAAAGTTATCAGTTGAAAATTATTTGAAAATGTCGAGTAAACTGTATCGACTGCCATATAGTATTTTGCGCTACAGCAATGTATATGGTCCAAGACAAGACTCACAGGGTGAAGGTGGAGTTGTAGCTATTTTTTCAAATCAACTTACTGAGAATAGAGCACCCGTTATATATGGAGATGGAGAGCAAACGAGGGATTTTATTTTTGTTAAAGATGTCGCATCTGCAAATGTAAAGGCGCTTAATGCAAAGGAAAATATAAATGTCCATGTGTCATCAGGATCATGCATTTCCATCAATGAATTGTTTGAAATGATGAAAAAAGCTACTGGTTCGAATTTATCTCCAATCTATAAACAGGAGCGTCCAGGCGATATACGGAATAGTATTCTTGCCAATGAAGAAACAAAAACAATATTGAATTGGGAGCCCTCTATGACACTATTCGAAGGATTACAAGAGACTCTCCAATTCTCAAACAAAGCTTATCAATTGCAGCTAGTAAATGGTTAGTGTGACAAAGGAGAAGGAAGTTTGATGCAAAGTAATCCACTAGTTAAACAAGCAACAGATGTATCAGCTTGCGTTATGTACTTATTTATCATGACAACTTTTCTGAATCAATCGGTTTTAAACATTCATATTGGATTTTTTAGTTTATTTTTGTATCGCTTGTTCCTGATAGCTGCGGTTATTCTCTTTATCTTTCAAGCTATGAAACAAAGGAATCTTCCGCAATATTGGAATGAGGTACATGTAAAAGGTGTTCTCTTTTTTCTATTGTTTTGGATGGCCTATGGAGCGGTTTCACTACTATGGGCAAAGTCCATTATAGAAGGAATTAAGTCATTAATTCTTTTGGGTATGGGAATATTGTTTGTTTTTCTGGCAGTTTTTACTTTTAGGAAAATGATCAATTTGGTTCTGTTTTATGGAATTTGGATGTTTATGACAGCCATTTTATTGGTGATTGGATTAATAAATCATTTTGCACACATCCAGTTGCCTACATCAACTTTATACGGAGGCTCTGAGTATAAGCTGTCATATCCAACATCTGTTTTCTTTAATCAAAATGATTTTGCCACGTTTCTTACCATATCCTTCTTTTTTTATCTATCTTTAACAAAAAATAGTAAGCTAGTATTTTTTAAAACAACAAGTTTTATACTTTCGATTTTATGCGTGTATATGATCTATTTGACGGAATCGCGGGCTAGTTTGCTTGGAGTCATGATCGGCTTAATCGTTTATATGTTTATCCTTCTTCCGAGATTTTTTAAGAGAGTGGCAGCCATTATCGGTTCAACAGTTTTCCTATTTTGTGTACTAGTATTTTTCGGCAAGTTTATCCATATGTTTGAGCGTTTGTTTAGTGCTGCAACCTTTTATCCAAGTAATGAACTGCTTCCATCTAATCTAGCGAGATTAAATTTACTGAGAAATACCCTTCACTTTTCATTAGAAACATTTGGATTTGGGGTTGGTGCTGGCAATATCCCATTCTATTTAAAAAACGAGTCCATCTATGCAACAAATCATGTGGTAGAAGTCCATAATTGGCTGGCTGAAATAATGGGTAATTTTGGAGTAATAATTTTGCTTGGTTATGTAACCATGTATGCTTATCTTTTCGTAAGTCTCTATAAATTTTATAAAGCATGTACCAACCGGAACCATAAAGGGTTACTTGAAGCCTGTATGATGGGCTCTATTGGATTTCTTGTTTCAAGTATCAGTCCAAGTTCTGTTAGTAACCTATATTTTCATTGGGTATTTCTTGGATTAGTTATTTCTATCGTTTCGGTATTGACAGGCAAGAAAAATCAACTCAATGTGGAAAATTCCTACTAAGGAGCAAGGTTCAAATGGGACAAATGATTCAAGCTTTAAAAGACAGAATGAACAAATACATCCTAATAATATTAGCAACAACCGTTTTGCTTGGTGTGATGGGGTGGCTGCTGCCGGTAGGAAAAGAGGAATCAAGTTATACAGTAGAAGCATCCCTTACCCTTGGAAACTACAATAACCCAGAGTTTAATAATCCTAAACGTGTCATTATTTTTTTAACCACCCCCCCATTTTATGAAGAACATTTGGCGGATCTATGGGAAGAAAAGTATGACGAAATAAGTACGAAATTAAATGTAACAGCAGGAACGGATAACATGATAACACTTTCGTATTCCGATCATTCGAAAGAAAGCTCTGCTAAGGTTCTTAACGAAATCATAAGCGCCTTTATGGCCATTGACAAAGCTAAGTTCCAACAAAAACAGAAAATCATTCAGGAATCTATTGAATCATTAAACAATGAAAAAGTAGGTCCAGAGGCATTAGTAGATCAGGAACGATTCTTATATGAACTGAAGACAGCTGATAATGAAATTAAACCGGCTTTATTATTAAAAAAAGCAGATGAAAATGCAATAAATACTGAAAATAGAGCCTTCAACTCAAAAGAGAGAGCGGTTTTAGGGGTGTTATTGGGCGTAACACTAGGCTTTTTATGGATAGTTTTCCCCGTAATTTTCCGGGAAGGGTCATATGAATAGGAGGTTTTTTTATGGGTCCACAGCAGCCACTGATCTCAATTATAACACCTTCATATAATGCCAATTTGTTTATAGAACATACAATTGATTCAGTTCGAAAGCAAACCTTTCAAAACTGGGAAATGGTTATTGTAGATGATTGTTCTACTGACGATACACCAGATAAATTAAAATTCTATGAAAAAATAGATGAAAGAATACATGTTATTTATTTAAATCAGAATGGTGGGGCTGCTGTTGCAAGAAACATTGCTTTGCAGCATGCAAAGGGCAGATTTGTGGCATTTCTTGATAGTGATGATTGCTGGAAACCAGAAAAATTGGAAAAACAGCTTAATTTTATGCAAACAAACGATTATGCTTTTACGTTTACAGGCTACGAATTTGTATCAAATGAAGGAGTACAATTGAACAAACGGATAGGAGCTCCCAAGCAGGTTTCGTACAATGATATGTTAAAGAATACTATAATAGGATGTTTGACAGTAATGATTGATCGAAGCATTGTCGGTCAAATTCAAATGCCTAACATACGAACACGACAGGATTTAGCCACCTGGCTTGCCATTTTAAAAAAGGGCATTATTGCATACGGGTTAAATGAAAATTTGGCCGAGTACCGGATAGGAAATCCTTCCATTTCGAGAAACAAGTGGAAAGCTGCAAAAATGAATTGGTTTGTGTATCGCAAGGTTGAAAAGCTAAACCTTATAAAAGCATTTTGGTGTTTTTCTCATTATGCCTTGCATGCGGTTGTTAAAAGGATCTAGAAAGGGATGGGACAAATGAAAAGCATACATATCATTGTGGCAACAGGTGAGTGGGATCAAGATCAACTTCGGTATCGTAGACATCGGCTTGCAGAATATTTGCAAAATCATCCTGAAACAAAGGAAGTAATCTGGTTATGTCCAACACCAAACCAAAAAGAAAAGCACAATAAAAGATTATCAAATGGAATATATCAGTGGACCATCCAAGATTTGTTTCCACAAAAAGTGTTTCGGTTTGGCCGCTATATCGATGCATTTCATAAAATAAAATTGCAGCCATTACTATTATATTTAAAAAAAGCTAAGGAAAGATATACTGTTAATTTATGGTATACCTTTCCTGGATTCCCAACACTTTCTAACCTTTTTTCTTGGAATAAAGTGGTTTATGATTGCAGTGATTTATGGACCTCTCCTATCAATGGGAAAAACTCTATCCTATCCAATTTTAGAAAAAATATCATATCAAGTGCAGAAGAGCGGATTATTAATAGGGCAGATGTGATTTTTTGTACCTCTGAGTATTTACGTACAAGAATCATAGAAAAATTAGGTGCTGAAGAAAAGGTGTTTACCTTTGAAAATGGGGTGGAATTTGATAGGTTTGCAAACTATCCTACACAAATGGATCATATTCTACCTGATCATTTTGACGGAACGGTTTTAGGCTTTATCGGGGGAATTAAACCTAAGCTGGATTTTGATTTGATCCAGGAAGTAGCACAAAAAAAGCGTGAGTGGCTTTTTCTTTTTGTGGGTCCAGATGGTACCAATGATCATCCTAAATTTAAAAATTTATTAACTGAACGGAATGTTTTATGGACTGGAAGTGTCGCTCCTTCCGAGGTTCCAAAATATATGAACTTAATAGATATTGGAATTATGCCCTACAAGTCATCTCACTATAACCAAGCGGTCTTTCCATTAAAGTTATTTGAATTTCTAGCAGCGGGGAAGTCTGTAATTGGCATGCATTTGCCATCTACTAAAAAATATGCTGAGCAGTCTGTATATGCACTTTTAGATACCAATGATTCTAGCCAATTTATCAGTGCATGTGAACATTTAGAGAGCATCAAAAATCACGAAAACTATATCCTTAGACGTAAGACACTTGCTAAAACAAAAAATTGGAACGAAGTATTTGAGGATATGTTCCAATTAGTTTAGATTAGAACAAACCTAGTTTATTTCCATTGTAGGAGACCCAAAAGGGTTTCCTTATTTTTTCTGTTTATTAGTCCGTTGGAAATGTACAGAGTCTACATAGGCACAGGGTGCGTAATTTTAGGGGAAGGACATGATATGATTAGATAACTTTGTGGATAAGTAGATGGAAAATGATTGGGTGTAGCAATCAATGTTTATTCGATTTTGTTTTAAAGAAAGAGTAATAAAAAATTCTTATAAAGGCAACCGAGATATACATTAAGAACAGAAAATTTAGAAAACTATACATGCAACTTCCTCCTAGTCAGAAAATGTACTTATAAGAAGAGCTATTGAATAGGTATCGCTATAGTTACATTTTATGCTGTTAATACGAAGAGATAATGGATTCCATGTTAATCTTTTGTAAAGAAATGAGAATCTTATTTAACAGTGGGTTTAATGTGTTAAATGAAAATTTTTTCTCCTTTGAACAAAAATAATCGAAAAACCATATGCTATTAATAGGTGGTAAACCAAAAAGAAGACCGTGGCCGATGGACACGGTCTAAAAAACAACTCAAGCAGTGAATGAGTAATCCAACCCCGTCGGCCATAACAGGGTGGATTATTCTTTTTTTAGTATTAATATTTCTTTCAATGGTATTATATGGAATAATTATTCATTTTAAATGGTAATAATTTTATTTTGAGGGACTTACTTCTTCTAAAGTGGCTCAGACCTTAGCTAATGAAATAGGTGCTAAAACTGAAGTTTTAAATCCATTAGAAGGATTAACTAAAGAAGAGCAAGAAAAAGGTTTAGACTTGATTGATGTTATGAAAAACAATCTAGAGGCATTAAAACTATCATTTTAGAAATATAAATAAAAAAATGACCTATTCATCTGTGGAATAGGTCATTTTTCGTTAATAAATTAATATCCCCTAAAAACATACTCTTCTTTAGGAGCAGAAGTAGTCGACCAATCTTCTACCTTTAAATAGGGAATGTTTGTTTTAAAAGGCTGATAATAGATTGTTGATATTTTTCCATTTACAGTTACCCATTCATCGTTTTTAAATTTTTTGCCATCAGGCATTTCAACTAACATTCCAAAGACACCTGAATCTGCAATACAATGGATCACACCAAAGCGGAACACAAATATCTGGTTCTTATTGATTGTTTCTGAATCATTGAAAACAAAACCTTTAAACTCGATTTCTTTTCCAAGAAAATCACCAGGGAAGTTATAAATAGTTTCCATACCTTTTAAATAATTCTTATCATTCAAAAGAATCGTTTCTTTATTTACATACTTTTTCTTTTCCTTTTTCATTAACACATCATAATCATCTTTCCCATAATACACACTTGTATCTGGTCGCAAAAATTGCTGTTGCATAAAGGAATCGCCTTTTCCTTCATCGTAAATGGGAAAATGAAATCCTTTTGCTTTTACAATATTTGAATCAAGTGTAGCAATTGGAAAAAATAATCCTGAAATGATAGGAAAGGCGAAAATTGGATATATGAAAACTTTTTTATACCATTTATCCTCTTTTGCATGATTATGTCCACAATGATCATGTTCACAGTCAGCATCTTTTGACTCGCCTTTACTAAGCATAAAGATTTGGACAATCGTTAATACAAGTAATGCATAACCAGCAGTTGCAGAAAGATAAGAATATTTCATGTTGATATATTTATTAATATCCCCTGTAAGATGCATTTGAAAGATTAAATAAGTAAAACCAATTAATATTAAGCTTCTTATCATAGTTCCCACTCCTTAAAACAACAAAGAGTATACAAATACAACAGCGAAAACGGTAGAAACAATCATAAAAACTAGCCGCTTTTTAAACGTTGCAAGCATCATCATTAAATTTTTTATATCCACCATTGGCCCAAACACAAGAAACGCTAATAATGAACCAGTTGAAAATGTCGTTCTAAAAGATGAAGCGATAAATGCATCTGCTTCGGAGCAAAGAGAAAGAATAAAAGAGAGAGTCATCATCACGATGGAAGATGATGCTTGTCCCTGACCAATCGAAACAAGAGTCGATGTCTTAATATATGTTTGAACGGCTGCGGCAATTAGTGACCCGATAATTAAATATTTACCCATTGAGAAAAATTCTTCAACAGCATGTTCCAAGGTCTGCCAGATCTTTTTGAAAAATGGCGTGGATTTTCCATCAGAATGGTGAATATGGAAATGCTCTTTAAAAGGGCTCCCTTTATATCGAAAAGCGATCAAAATTCCTACTACAATAGCTACAATGATTGCTCCCAACGCACGGTATAACGCCATCTTCCAGTCACTGCCAAATGCAATAAAAGTTGCAAACAAGACAACAGGATTGATAATCGGTGCTGTCAGCATAAAGGCGATTCCCGCAGAGATTGGCACTCCTTTTGAGACTAGCCTACTGACGATTGGAACAATCCCACATTCACAAGAAGGAAATAAAATACCTAAGAAACTTGCAAAGATTACAGCTAATACTTTATTTTTTGGCATGATTTTTGCAATCATTTCTTCGGTAACAAATATTTGAATGATCCCTGAAATAAGTACGCCTAAAGTTACGAATGGCAGGGCTTCAATTAAGATCGAAATAAAAATGGTATTCATCTGAAAAAAAGATTGCGGTAAGGATATACCAAACATCGTAGTCCTCCTATAGTCAAGACTCATGGAAACTACTATACTCTCATCCTATTTATTAGTCCAACGAAAAATCTGGAATAAGTTATATTTATTACCCATGCGTTATTAAAGTACTAAAAAAGGTCAACCATAAATATCTGGCTGACACTATGAAAGGCGTGGGTACGTTTTTTCCAAATATAATCATTACAAATAACCTTATGTATGAAAAAAAATTTATTGCTACTTTATTATATTTCTTTCGATGAAACAGGTAAAAAAAGCTTAATCCCTCGTTTATTGAACGGTAAGATTTTAAAATCTGCAACCAAATGACTTATGTATCCAGCAAGGCAGGTGTAAAAAACGCCGTCAATTCCTAGGGATCTTTCTAATTTGGAAGCAATAATTCCGAAGAAAACAACCCCTAATATGGAATGGGTATAGCTTCGGTGTGAAACTAGAGACGCGATTAAAATATAAATCCCAAGCAGTATTAACCAAATTTCTGTTAAGGAGAATCCGCCTGCAATTACACCGATTCCTGTGATCATTAACATGTGCTTTTGCTTGATCAATGAGGCTGCAATCATCAACCCTATTCCGATCCCTAAACCAATCCACTTCTCTCTAGTAGTTCCTTCATAAAAACTATAAAAGACCATCAGTATTCCAATTAACTGTGCCGCTATCCGAATTACCTTATGAGATAAGGTGATTTTACCCCGAAGCTTCCCGTCTATGTCGAGATCGGGGATTAAGCCTGAAATACCACCTAATCCGACTAGAAAGAGTGTGGTTGAAGGGGAGGTATGGAAAGTGTTCGCAACTATAAAACCTGTTGCTGCTCCTATTGCTGCATGTGCCGTTCCGTTCACTTTTATTTCACCTCTATACTGTTATTTATGGTATTTTACAAAACACCACAACATATTTAATATACTATAAAACATTTGTTCTGTTTAGAGGGAAGTTAAATTTGTTTTAATCAAAATATATTTTGATTAGAGTCTTTTTATAAAACAGATAAAAATCGAATTATGTTGTTGTTTGTTTTGTCATTCCGTATAACATTTACATAGGGTAAAATAAAAATAAAAAAGGGGACTTGTTATGGACCTATTTTCAAGAATTGCAGAAGATAAAATAAAAGAAGTGCGCTGAAATGAAAATGGGCTACCGCATGCTTAAGAATGCTGGGTACATTTCAGATCAAGTTGATTTAAGAAAAGAATTGATCACCTATGAAAAATGAACTTACTCTAATCAAAATGCATCACTTTTATAATTTTTTACCAGTAATGATGTAATGAATCCAAAAGAAAGAACTGTTAGTATTGAATAGAAGAAACTTTGTGATCCGAGCACTTTAAACCCTGATAATAAGACTAAACCATCGACAACCAAGATAATGATTCCGATATTAAAAGAAAAGGATTTTGCTAAGAAATGCGCTAACAATTCTGTACCTGCTGTGCTTGTCTGATAGCGAAGCATTAATCCAACACCCAGTCCGCCTAGTGTTCCACCGAATATTGCACTAATAATAATTGGAAGTGGAAAATATTTTTGTAAAGGAGCTAGTAAATCAATAAAAAACGAGGAAACCATTAGACCATGAAAGCTACTGTAAAAGTAGTCCCGTTCTCGGAACCATGCATATATACACAGAGGCAAACTAAATAATATTACACATAAGCCAGTTTGAAAATCAAAGTAATAATGGAGAATGAGTGATAAGCCGATGATCCCGCCATCTAGTAAATGATGAGGGATTAAAAACGCATTAACCCCAATACCTATTAATAGGCTCCCAATTAAAATAGCCATTAACTTTTGCAGGATACCTCACCTTGCCTTATTCCATTTGTTTGAGTACTTAACTTTTACTAAACCTACATCCAAGGATATGGGAAAAGCGATAAATCTTCTCAACAAGAAAGACCGCTGACATTAGCGGTCTTTATTGTTGAGCATCATCCCAATATTGCAGCGTATCTATTTTTCCAGTAGGCTCACTTTTTAGTACATTTCCATCTTTGTCTTTATAAACCTCATACTCCTGGTACGTTTCCACGATATATCCATCCACTTTTTCGATTTTCTCTAGTTTTTCCTCCAAAACGGGAACATCGCTTGAAGGCTCAACTTCTACAGGCTGTGCCATCACAGGTTGATCGGCTGAATAGGCATAGTCTTTATTAATAAATGAGTAGGGTGAATCAAGATAAGCTGCAAATCCTAAGGTTACCAACAGGAGACAAATACATATAACGTTTTTTAATTTCATAAACTGGGCTCCTTTTTACTTACATCCTCGTAACCCATTTTATGCATGTCCTAACAACATATGCCTATTGATTAGTTTTGAATATTGGTTGTTTTAACTGTAGCCAGCTGTGGGCGGAAAAGTAAAAATAGAATAAATGCTGCAATCGAAATAAGCGCGCCTGAAATATACGGTAGGCCAATTGCCATGGAAAACAGCCATCCTCCAAGTGGTGGACCAATAATCCGGCCAAGAGAGTCAAAGGAAGATAAAAGGCCAGTTGAACTTCCATAACCTGCCGTAGACGTCTTCGTAATTAGTGAAGAAACACTAGGACGAATTACACCATTTCCTAGTCCAAAAATAGTTAAATAAATAGCTGCAGTTGCAAAACTATTTACTAATAAAATCAAACCAAATCCAAGCGCTGAAACAATGATTCCACACTGAATTACAACCTTTTCACCGTATTTCTTGGTCAATCTACCGACCAGACCACCTTGGACGATCGCACTTGCAAACCCCATGATCATAAAAATGTATCCAAGTTGAGTGGCACCCAAATCTGCCTTTTTAGCGGCAAAGTAGGCAAACGTTGCTTCCAAACCAGAAAGTGATAAGGAAATTAATAATTGCACCAAATATAGTACGGTAACAGTACCACTAAATGCCTTCCCGAAAGAGGGTTTTTCTTTGCTAACCGATTCTTTTTTCTGTTTTGATTCTTTTAGCAAAATAAAAACAAGAATAAAGGTGATGAACGAAGATCCACAAGCAAGATAAAAGGGCATATTAAGGCTGAATTTCGAAAAGATCCCACCGATTGCCGGACCAAAAACAAAGCCTAAGCCCGTTGCTGCACCAACAATCCCCATTCCTTTGCCGCGATTTTCTTCCGTGGTGATATCTGCAACATATGCCATGGCTGTTGGCATATTGGCAGAGGAAAGAATGCCGCCAATAATTCTTGCTGCAAATAACATCCAAAGCTCTGTAGACAATGCTTGAATTAGAAAAGAGAGACCAAGTCCTGCAATTCCAATCATCATGACTGGTTTCCTCCCAATTCGGTCGGAAACTTGCCCCCACATCGGAGCGAAAATGAGCTGCATGAGCGAATAAACTGCCATTAATAATCCTAATTCGGTTGGATTCGCCCCAATTTCTTCAGCATAGAAAGGTAAAACTGGAATGATAATTCCAAATCCCACCATCACCAAAAACATAACTACAAATAAAATCGGTAAAGCGGACTTAGATTGCAAAGAATTTTCACTCCTAGATGACTATTTAAGTCGGTGATAGTACTAACTTTCTTCCTATTGATAGGATAATGGAAACGGTGGCAAGAAAACAAGTATCTTCATCAATTATTTCCTTTGATGGGAATAGTATGTAGATATGCTTGGTAATGTCGAGTTGGTAAGAATTTATCTAAACTAATAAGAAACCTAGATAATATTGGTTTATAAGATAGATAGCTAATTGATAGATTGATGCTAGCAATGGTTATCAAAGTCATAGCATAACTTTAATACCCTAGTGTATAAAAAAAGATCACCATTCCATTCAAGGAACGGTGATCTTTTATTTTACGGCCTTCCTCGTACTTTCTGATGCAAAGTCAGCAATGAAGACTAGAATCATATAACAAATAAGTAACAGGGTGATTTCAGTATATTGGAAATAACTCATCGCGAGCTTAAACTCCATACCAAGGCCGCCTGCACCGACAAAACCAACAACAATCGTTGTCCTCATAATGACTTCCCAACGATATAAAATATAGGTAAGAAATCTAGGTAAGACACTTGGCAAGATCCCGTAGAAAAAGATCTGGATTTTGGAGGCACCTGCGGATGCTAAATTACGGATTGGTCGAGGGTCCATATCCTCAATTACCTCAGCCCAAAGCTTACCGAGTATCCCAAAGTTATGGAGTGCAAGTGCGATTGCTCCTGGCAATAACCCTGGTTTAAAAATAAAAATAATCAACATCGCCCAAACCAACTCAGGAACGGCACGTGAAAAGATATAAGTGATCCGTACGAATCCATAAAGAAACCAATTATACCATCTCTTTGATGAAGTTAAACTTCCATTTGCTATATTTCTAGCTGCTGGAATAACAGTTAAAAAGGCAGCAACCGTCGCAAATCCGATGGCCATGATACTCATTTCCAGTGTTTCAAGAGTGAGCTTTAATGCGGCAGACCAGCTTTCACCGTTTAGGAAAGCAGGATGCTTATCATTTAAACCTATTAGGCTACCAAAAAACTTCTTCGCATATTCGATATTTTTATCCGACAGTAATTCAAATAACTTAGCATTCTCACCTATGGTAATAAATACCCAAGAACCGATGATTAATAGTATGGTGAATAGGGTGGACCGCCATCCAGTACTGAATCCGTTCCGACGTTTTCGTTCCGTCAATCCTTTTCTAACATAATTACTCCATATATCCACGAACAACACGAGAGCAATCAGGAAAAAAACATATGCCCATACTTGATCATATTTCAAATCAGCGAGCGATAATTGAATTTGATAGCCTAAGCCGCCGAGTCCGATAAAACTCATAATGGCCGAAGAACGAATTGCACATTCAAAACGATACATGGTATAGCTAATCATATCTGCCCAAATCAATGGGAGGTAGCCATAAATAAGGATTTGCAATCGAGAAGCACCGGTAGATTTTAATGCTGTGATAGGCTCTTCTGGTACATCATTTAACATATCAGCAAAAATACGGCCAAGAATTCCTCCATACGGAATAGCGAGGGCAAATATAGCTGCATAAGGGGAAAGGCCTACTGCCGCAACGAAAAGCCATGCCCATATTAACTCATGAATCGAACGAGTAAATCCTAAAACACCCCTAAAAAGCACTTTTGATGTTAAACGGGCAACCCTGCTTGAGGTTAATGTTCCAGATGCAAGAATCCCTACAATCAGTGCATAAACTACAGCAAGGGACATTCCGGCAACAGCATAAGCAAGAGTAATCCAGGCAGATTCGAGCCCTTTGATCAATACTTCTGCTGATAAATCAGGTTGAATTAGGCCTTCAAATATTTGCAGTATCGTCGGAATTCCGCCTGCATGGAAAAGGTCGTCATTCCATTGAATCGAAAATAAGCTCCATACGAAAACTGCCATCAATAGTAATGTAAGGATTAGGCGATTATACCTACCCAATACTGATTTTCGTCTCAACATCTTAACCTTGCTCCTTTAGTCGATAAAGGTTGGTTAACAGATCATCCGTCACTTTTTCAGTTGGCAAATCAAAAAGAATTTCCCCATTTTTAAGAGCGATGATTCTGGTGAAATATTTACGAGCATATTCGATGGAATGCAAACTGGCAATTAACGTTTGTTTTTCCTCAGAAACGATATTTATCAGCATAGCTAATACATCTTCGGCTCTTGCAGGATCTAGAGAAGCAACTGGTTCGTCAGCCAAAATTACTTCAGGTTTTTGGACCATTAATCTCGCCATCGCGACACGCTGCTGTTCGCCTCCAGATAAAGTGGAGGTAATTTCGTACATCCTATCAGTAAGACCCACTCTATCAAGTGCTTTTAAGGCGATTTCTTTTTCTTGTGGCACAAGTAACGACAAGAGGGATTTGAAAAGGCCCCAATCAGCTAATCGTCCAGCCAGGACATTATGGATAACCGCGATTGAGCCAATCAAATCAAATTGTTGACGAATCACACCAACCTTTTTTGCAAATTTATGCCCATTTTTATAGGATGATATTAGTTTGCTATCAATCAATAGCTCGCCACTTTGGATTGGCACAAGGCCGGCAATTGAATTTAATAACGTTGTTTTACCTGCACCGCTCGGTCCAATTAACGCTACCAATTCCCCTTGCTTAATAGAAAAAGAAAGGGAAGATAGGGCTATCTTCCGCATAAAGTGTTTCGATATATTTTTAGCTTCAATCATTGTTTTTAAAGACATGTCTACGACACCTACTACTTAATAATCTGTAATTCTTTCGCTACTTGTTCAATCTTTTTATAGTTAGCATTATTCGTTTCAACGAAGCTATCTGTTTGGAATAAGTCCGCAATTTCCTTTTGCTCGCTAGTAATCGATAAAAGGGCGTCTTTTACTTTTTGCTTAGTACCTTTACCAAAAACATTTTCCACATTGCTATTGATTGTCCAGTTGTAATCATAGTAAGCAGGAGTTGTATAAAATACTTTTACTTTATTTGTATCTACTTTTCCTTCTTTTACAGCTGCTTCCCAAACCGCTTCATTTAGTGCACCTGCTTTAAAGGCACCAGATTCAATTAATTTGTAGGTTGTATCATGGGAACCGGAGAAATTAGGTTTGCCGTCAAAGTCTGTATTGGCATCAATTCCAGCCTCTGATAAATAGTAACGTGGCATTAAATGACCAGATGTTGAACTTTCACTGCCAAAAGTAAATGACTTTCCTTTTAAATCTTCAAGCTTTGTGATATTTTCTGATGATTGGGTGATAAATACAGAATGGAACTCAGCATCACGTGGACGTTGCACAATTGACTCTGCTTCAGGGACAAGGTTTCTAGCCTGTACACTTGTTAAGCCGCCAAACCAGGCCATATAAATTTCACCGCGTTGAAATGCAGTAACTAGTGCAGCATAATCAACAGACGGTACAAATTCAACTTTCATTCCAGTCTTTTCGCTAAGATATTTAGCAACAGCAGTCATACCTTTATCTAAATCGGCGGCATTTTGGTCAGGAATTGCCCCAATTTTAAACACTTCATTTGTTGTCGTTTCTTTCTTACCTTCATTTGTTTTTTTATCACTTTGGCCACATGCAGCTAACGAAAATACAAGTATAGCAAGCATAATGACAGAAATCCATTTTTTCATTAATAATTACACCTCGATAGTATATTTTAAAAAAAGATAGAATTGCTTAACCTTATTTATTGTAAGTGAATTATATGCAAAAATAAATTCATATTATCTGTTTGATCAATGAAAATCCATCGATTATTTAGATTTAAAAAATTATGTTATGAAAATATAGAAAAACCCCTGCCACTAGAGCAGGGGAATTAAAACAATATTTCTTTACACTGTTTGTTGTGACCATTCTTCCACATTCCATACTTTTGTTACCCAATCTTCATAAAAGTCTGGTTCGTGGCAGACAAGAACGACAGTTCCTTTGTATTCTTTTAAAGCACGTTTTAGTTCTGCCTTTGCATCAATATCAAGGTGATTGGTCGGCTCGTCGAATAGGATCCAGTTACTTTCATTCATCATCAACTTACAAAGCCGGACCTTGGCTTGTTCTCCACCGCTTAGCTGATTCATCGGTCGAGAGATGTGATCATTTTTCAAACCACAGCGGGCAAGAGCTGCACGCACTTGATTTTGATCCATAGATGGGAAGGCATTCCAAACCTCGTCAATCGGCGTTATGCCGCCTGCTTTTACTTCTTGTTCAAAATAAGAAGGGAAGAGGAAGTCGCCACGTTCAACCTTGCCATTGATCGGATCGATTTTACCAAGCATCGTTTTTAGAAGAGTGGATTTACCAACCCCATTACAACCGATGATAGCGACTTTTTCGCCACGTTCTATGGTCATACTCATTTTCGGTAATAGTGGTTCTGAATAGCCGATTTCTAAATCCTTAGCCTCAAAAACATAACGGCTGCTGCTGCGAGATTCTTTAAATCCGAAGGTAGGCTTTAGCGCTGTTTCTGGACGGTCAATCCGTTCAATCCGGTCCAACTGCTTTTGACGGCTTTTTGCCCGGCCAGTTGTCGAATAACGAGCTTTATTTTTAGCGATAAAATCCTCTTGTTTTTTAATGAATTCCATTTGTTTTTCATAAGCATTAATATGTTGATTCTTATTGATTTCTGCTAACTCTAGGAATTTCTCATAGCTTGCTGTGTAGCGAGTCAGCTTAGAAAATTCTAATTGAAAAATGACATTAGATACTGGATTCATGAATTCAGTATCATGTGAGATTAGGATAAACGCATATGGGTATTCTTTAAGGTAAGAAGTTAACCAGCGAATATGTTCAACATCCAGGTAGTTGGTCGGCTCATCGAGTAGAAGAACTTTTGGTTGTTCCAAAAGAAGCTTAGCAAGAAGAACTTTTGTTCGCTGTCCGCCGCTAAGTGCTGCGACGTCACGGTCTAAACCAATGGCATCAAGTCCCAAACCGCGTGCTGCTTCCTCAATTTTTATATCTAATGAATAGAAACCGCCAGCGTCAAGGACATCTTGGATTTCACCCATTTTTTCTAAAAGAACCTCTAGCTCTTCAGGTGAAGCATCTGCCATTTGAGCGATTACTTCATTTAGTTCCTTTTCTTTTTCGAAAAGAGGGAGGAAAGCATCGCGAAGAACGTCACGCATCGTTCTTCCTTTTGTCAGCACCGTATGCTGATCCAAATAACCGTAATGAACACCTGGTGTCCATTCTACACGACCGCTATCGTGAATCAATTGACCCGTAATAATATTCATTAATGTTGATTTACCGACGCCATTGGCGCCGACAAGTCCCACGTGGTCTTCAGCTAATAATCGAAAGGAAACGTCTTTAAATAAAGTACGGTCTCCGAATGTATGACTTAAATTATCTACATTTAGTAAGCTCATTTTTTGTA
This sequence comes from Bacillus sp. ISL-75, assembly GCF_018613095.1. Taxonomy (NCBI): domain Bacteria; kingdom Bacillati; phylum Bacillota; class Bacilli; order Caryophanales; family Bacillaceae; genus Bacillus; species Bacillus sp. ISL-75. Next base: position 185,268 of record NZ_JAGGQX010000030.1, on the reverse strand, counting down.
ATCCTCGCTTCGTCAAGAATTAATACATTAGTACATCATACTAGATTTTTAAGGATTCGACTAGATTTTTGATGAGAAAAACACTGTGATATTATTGGAAATAGTATAGGATGCCTAACTTTTTGGGTATTTTAAGTATAAAAAGGAAAAAGATATGATTGGATTATTAATTGCCATTATTACATTTAATTATTTTGCTTTCAAAAAGAATAAAATACTAAGTGCTAACCAAATTGTCCATATTTGGTCATTTACAGTTTCATTTCAGGTCCTCTTCGATGTGTTTATTGAATTCAAATACCACGGTTACTGGTATTTTGACAGGGAAATCGATTGGGCAGGATTAATTCCACATATCTTCCTAGTACCAGCTGTAAATATGATTTTTTTAAATTGGTTTCCACATAAATCAAAGGTCATTAAGCAAATTTTTTTTATTATCATTTTTGTCATTGCCATTTTGATTTACGAAGCCATCACCTTGCTGCCTCCTCCGTGGGGTTTCTTTCATTATGGATGGTGGAAGCTTTGGCATGCAGCCATACTTGATCCGTTTTTGCTTCTTATCTTATTAGGATATTATAAGTGGATTTGCAAGTTAGAAAAGGATGCCTGTAAATCTTCAAAAATAAAGGAATAATAATAATAATAATAATTAAACATCTACCGTGACTCTTTTTAGCGTTAAAATGTATTTTACAATTAATAATGAAAATGCTTAAACATCCTCATGACCTTGTCCATATAATAGTAAAAAAGAGTGGAAGGCGTGGATAGGTTGGCGGCCAATCAAGATGGAATAACTATAGGAACCATTTCTGGCGGGATTGTAAACTTTGGTGGAGCTGTTTGTATTGCTCCCATAACGATAACAACGGAAAACTCAGGTTCTGGAAGTGATAATACAGGCACAGAAGTAACTTCGAGTGCTGAATTTAGTTCTAGAACACAAAGAAACTTAACAAATATCTTCGAATTGATTAAGGCGATGAATAATAATAAAAAAAGACGATACCGAGAATAAGTATCGTCTTTTGATTTTATTGTATCAATAATATTAAGAGGCCATTTGCTTATTTACTGCCTTATTTTTTTAGTTGGCTTTGAAACATTGAAAACAATGTTTAGAAAAATAGCAGTTAAACTTCCTGTTACAATTCCACTGCTGGTAAGGATTTTAACGCCTTCTGGCAGGTGGGAAAACATATCTGGTACGGCAGTGACACCCATCCCCATACCAACAGAACAAGCAATGATCAGAAGATTTTCTTGTGATGCAAAATCTACATTTCCTAGCATTTTTATTCCGTAAGCAATGACCATTCCGAACATTGCCACCATTGCGCCACCAAGGACAGGTGTTGGAATAACGGTAGTGAATGCCCCGATTTTAGGAATAAACCCTAAAAATACTAGCATCCCGCCCATAGTATAAATGACGTTTTTGCTTTTAACACCTGAAAGCTGAACAAGTCCCACGTTTTGAGAGTAGGTTGTGTATGGAAAAGCATTAAATAAAGCACCGATTATACTCGCGAGACCTTCAGCACGATATCCTCTTGATAAATCCTTTTCATTTAATTTTTTTCCTGTGATATCACTTAGAGCGAAATATACACCTGTTGATTCTACCATGCTAACAATTGCTACGAGAGTCATAGTAAGAATCGGGGTCCATTCAAAAGTAGGTGTACCAAAATAAAATGGCTTCACCATATGGAACCATGATGCATCAGCTACCGCTGAGAAATTGACTTTCCCCATAATAGAAGCAACCAGAGTACCACCAATTAATCCAAGTAGAATGGAGATCGAGCGAATAAAACCTTTCGTAAATCGATAAAGCAAGATGATAAAAAGCAACGTTCCGAAAGCTAAACTGATATTTGATAGGCTTCCAAAATCAGGGCTGCCTTGACCACCTGCGATGTTATTCATTGCCACCGGGATAAGTGTAATCCCAATAATGGTTACAACTGAGCCAGTCACAACAGGTGGGAAGAACTTAATTAATTTTCCAAAGAATTGAGAAATAATAATGACGATAAGTCCTGAGATAAGAATTGATCCATAAATAGCGGAAATACCATACTGTCCTCCAATGGCAATCATTGGTCCAACTGCAGTAAACGTACAGCCAAGTACAATCGGTAAACCAATTCCGAAAAAGCGATTCTGCCAAACTTGTAAAATTGTCGCAATTCCACACATTAAGATATCGATCGATACCAAGTAGGTTAATTGTTCTCCGGTAAATTTAAGTGCTCCTCCGACGATAAGTGGGACGATTACCGCTCCGGCGTACATGGCTAATACATGTTGAATTCCTAACGAGGCTATTTTAAAAGGATGTTGTTTCATTTGATTAATTCCTCAACGTTCTCATTTATAAATGACACTTTTCCGTTTGAAAGCGAGGCAATCCGTGCTAAGGATTCAACCCTTAAACCAAGGTCCTTTAATTTTTGTGCGCCATGTTGAAAGGACTTCTCAATGACAATGCCAATTCCAACAACTGTTGCACGGCTTTTTTGAACAATATCTACTAAACCAAGTGCAGCTTCCCCATTTGCAAGGAAGTCATCAATGATTAGGACTCTATCATTTTCATTTACATATTTCTTTGAAATGGAAATTTCGTTTGTTTCATTTTTAGTAAATGAATAGACTGAAGCTGTTAATAAATCATCGACAAGCGTCAAAGATTTTCTTTTTCTTGCGAAGATTACAGGAACATTCATATATAAACCAGCCATAACTGCAGGGGCAATTCCTGAAGATTCAATGGTTACGATCTTTGTAATACCATCACCTGCAAAAATCCTTGCAAACTCTTTTCCTATTTCAAGCATTAATTGCGGGTCTATTTGGTGGTTCAAAAATGAATCAACCTTTAAAACATTTTCCGAAAGAACCTTTCCGTCGGTGTTGATTTTCTCCTCTAGTAATCTCATGTTAGATTCTCCTTATAAAATAATAAAAAGCCCAAAGGTCATAACCTCACATCAAAAAATTGAGTGAGATAATGATCTTTGGGCTACGTGTCCGAAAGAATATGGAATTAGTGTACTCAATTAGAAGAGCGACTTTCCCATTACTCACTCATAGTCGGATTATTAATGGCAATCCGGTAGAAACTTGCGGGCCATATCCCCGCGATTATATGAGTGAAACCATATGAATTTATTCACATTATAAAGCACAGGAGAAAAGTAAATCAATCATTTTTCGCAAAAAACGAACATTTTATCAATTTAATTAATAATCGTTCGTGGATGATAAGCGTTTCAATAGGCAGAAATAAAAGGTTCATGCAAAGATTGAATAACCATTCATTTTCAGGTACTATGAAAGTGTATCGTTTATTCTGAAAATTCTAAAATAAAGGGTGAGCAAAATGAAGAAATCAATTCCTGAATCATGGTGGAACCAATTAAAATTACCAGTCATTTCGGCCCCGATGTTTTTGGTGTCAGGCACCGAACTCGTGAAAAATTGTTGTTTGAATGGCGTGATTGGTTCTTTCCCTGCTCCAAATGCAAGACCAATTGAGGTTCTTGATCAGTGGATGGGGCAATTAAATGAAGAGTTAGATGAGGCTCGTGCGCTCGATCCTAGCCGAAAAATTGCTCCTTGGGCGATGAATATGGTCGTACATAGCTCTTACAGCCGCCTGCAGGAAGAACTTGCATTGATTAAAAAGCATCAGCCGCAATTGGTAATTACCTCATTAGGAAGTCCGAAACAAGTCGTCGATATTGTGCATGAATATGGCGGGCTCGTATTCTCTGATGTGAGTGATTTGAAGTTTGCTCAAAAAGCAGCTGAATCTGGTGTCGATGGACTTATTTTGGTGGCAAGCGGGGCGGGTGGTCACGCGGGTCAAATCAACAGCTTTGCCTTTGTGGATATGGTCCGTAATTTCTGGGATGGTATCATTGTCCTTGCTGGTTCCATTTCAACAGGAAAGGGAATCTTAGCTGCACAGGCAGCAGGCGCTGACATCGCCTATATGGGAACCCGCTTTATTGTTGCGACAGAAAGTATGGCCAATGATGAATATAGGGAAATGCTGGTTGAAGCCACACAAGAGGATATCATTTTAACGGATGCTTTCTCCGGCATCATGTGCAATATGCTGGTACCTAGTATCAAAAAGGCAGGTTTGGACCCAGAAAAACTTGTTAAAAAAGACAAGGTAAACTTTGATAATATGCAAAGGGAGACGAATGCGAAAGCATGGAAGGATATTTGGTCAGCAGGACATGGCGTCGGGGCAATAAATAAAATAGAATCGGCTTCTGAAATAATTAGTAGTTTAGAAAAAGAATACAAAGAGGCATTACAAAATATCAATCGAAATGTAGGAAAATTGAGTTCGGTGTCCGTAAAATAAGAAAAGCATTCGATTGCGAAAAAGGACTCTCACAGTGAAGCAAACAAATGTCCTTGAAGAGGAAAATTAAATAGATGAAAAAAACCGGGCATTGCCCGGTTTTTCTTTTGGAGTAAAAGAACTTATCCCCGAATTTTGCTTACTTTTTGTTTTTCTCCTTTGATACCATATTGACTACTTTATAACCTGGTTTCATCTTAATCTTCTTAATACCACTATTCATTGTGACTTGGTACATGGTAAATTTTCGAGGCTGATGTTCCAGTCTATCTATTTTTTTAATGGTTTCTTTTTGAAAATATTTATGTATTTTCTTCGTTTGCTTTTCTGGTTTTTCACCGTAAAGAAAATCGTAGGCAATAATAAACAGAAAAATAAATACTGCCCCAATAACTAGTGTGTATAAGGTTGAATACAAAAATGACAAGGTTGACATCCTTTCTATGTAGCATAGCGTTGGAGATTGACTCAGTACGATTAAAAAACCATTATAACTTAAAACCATGCCCTTATAAAATAATTCATTGAATAGCAGTTTGGTTATCAAGAAATAACATTATTTTTGATGGGTACACTAAAAGAATATAAAAATATTTTTGTTTATTTGTCCGTTAGATATGCACAACCATAAAAATTTATGATAAAGTATAGTACAGGAATCCTTTAATACCAGTGTTTAACAAAGGTATGGATGTCCGCCTGAAACGGACGATTGTTTTTCCGTAAACAACAAAGCACGTTCAAATGAATAAAGGGGGAATTGAATATGTCCAGTACTATTTTGGAGCAATTTTTAAATGAAAATCTTGATAATTTAAAGGGAAAAGGTTTGTACAATGTCATCGATCCGCTCGAAAGCCCAAATGGACCAGTTATAACTATTAATGGGAGAGAACTAGTCAATCTATCTTCCAACAACTATTTAGGCTTAGCCACGGATGAACGTTTGAAAAATGCCGCTACTGAGGCGATTGAACAATACGGAGTTGGGGCAGGGGCCGTTCGAACCATCAACGGAACGCTTAAACTCCATGTTGAACTGGAAGAAAAATTAGCTGAATTCAAACATACAGAAGCAGCGATTGCTTACCAATCTGGATTTAATTGTAACATGGCGGCTATTTCCGCAGTAATGGATAAAAATGATGCGATTCTTTCGGATGAATTAAACCATGCGTCGATAATCGACGGATGCCGGCTTTCCAAAGCAAAAATTATCCGTGTGAACCACTCCGATATGGAAGATTTACGTGCAAAAGCAAAAGCAGCAAAAGAGTCAGGCCTTTACAATAAAATTATGGTGATTACAGACGGCGTGTTCTCGATGGACGGAGATATTGCTTTACTACCTGAAATTGTCAAGATTGCAGAGGAATTTGATCTGATTACATATGTAGACGATGCTCATGGATCAGGTGTGCTTGGTGATGGGGCAGGGACCGTTAAGCATTTTGGTCTTTCAGATAAAATTGATTTTCAAATCGGTACATTATCTAAAGCAATTGGCGTGGTTGGCGGTTATGTCGCGGGTAAGAAAAATCTCATTGACTGGTTAAAAGTTCGCAGCCGTCCATTCCTATTTTCGACCTCATTAACTCCTGCCGATGTGGCAGCAAGTAAGAAGTCAATTGAAATCTTAATGGAGAGCACGGAACTAAACAAAAAGCTCTGGGAAAATGGAAATTATCTAAAAAAAGGCTTGGAAGGGTTAGGTTTTAATATCGGCAACAGCGAAACTCCGATCACCCCTTGTATTATCGGGGACGAAGCACTTACTCAACAATTCAGTAAACGTTTGAATGATGAAGGGGTTTATGCCAAGGCGATTGTGTTCCCAACCGTTCCACAAGGGACTGGACGAGTGCGTAACATGCCAACAGCTGCACATACAAAAGAAATGCTCGATCAAGCGATTGCTATTTATGAAAAAGTCGGCAAGGAAATGGGCGTTATTTAGGTATCACCCTAACTAATTGAGTAACGTAAAAATAAAGTAAATCACTATTTTTAGTAAGAGTGAAGAGGACGGAGAAACGACGATGAAGCGTATTTTAATCACAGGTGCTTTAGGGCAGATTGGATCAGAATTAACTTTAAAGCTTAGAGACATCTATGGTGCGGATAATGTCATTGCAACAGATATTAAAAAGAATGACAGCGAAGCCGCTCAAAGTGGTCCTTTTGAGACCGTCGATGTAACGAATTTAAACCAAATGGTGGAAGTAGCTAAAAAATACAACGTTGATACTGTTATGCATTTAGCCGCTCTTTTATCAGCTACAGCAGAAGCCAAGCCTGTGTTTGCCTGGAATTTAAATATGGGCGGGCTAATGAATGGATTGGAAACTGCAAGAGAGTTAAAGGCGCAATTTTTCACACCAAGTTCGATTGGTGCTTTTGGTCCATCCACACCTAAGGACAGCACCCCACAAGATACGATAATGCGTCCAACGACGATGTACGGTGTCAATAAAGTGGCAGGGGAATTATTGTCTGATTACTATTTCCAAAAGTTTGGTGTCGATACCCGCGGCTTGCGTTTTCCAGGGTTAATTTCCTATGTTGCACTTCCTGGCGGAGGGACCACCGATTATGCCGTTGAAATCTATTATGAAGCGGTCAAGAATGGCCAATATACATCATACATTGATAAAGGTACCTATATGGACATGATGTATATGCCCGATGCCCTAAATGCAATTGTTGACTTAATGGAGGCAGATTCATCAAAATTAATCCACCGTAATGCTTTCAACGTGACAGCGATGAGCTTTGATCCTGAAGAAATTGCGGCCTCTATCGCTAAGTATGTACCTGGATTTGAAATTTCATATAATGTTGATCCGGATCGTCAAAAAATTGCGGAAAGTTGGCCAAATTCAATTGATGCTAGTGCAGCAAAAGAGGAATGGGGCTTTAAATACGCGTTTGATTTGGATAAAATGACCAAGGATATGGTGGAGAAGCTACGTCAGAAAATATAATTATAAGAATCCTGGACCAAAATGGTTCAGGACTTTTTTTTTGCATAAAAGAAACAGCGAAGCAACTAAGGCTTCGCTGTTATCTTGTTACATAGATATATTTGTCTTTTTTCTCGGTAACTCTACCAATAATCGCAGCATATGCTAGTCCATTAGAATGTAGCTTGTCGACATATTGAGCCGCTTCCTGTTCACTAAGTGAAACAAACAGACCCCCAGATGTAATCGCATCACATAGGACCAGCTGCTCCTCCGGAAGAATATCCTCATAAACAACATCATCAGCTATCCATTTATGATTCGACTTAGAACCACCAGGCACCACACCATTTTTCGCTAATTCAAGAGCACCTTCTAAAACAGGGACTTGTGAGAGTGAGAATTCAAAACTGACATTACTACCACGTGCCATTTCACTGCCATGTCCAAGTAATCCGAATCCAGTTACATCAGTTACAGCGTGAGGATGAAATTCTGTTAAAACTTCAGCTGCCACCTTATTTAGCGTAGCCATTGTCTCTGTCACAATCTGTTCCTGCAGAGGAGTTACGACACTTCTCTTTATACCGGTTGTGATAATACCCACACCAATCGGCTTAGTTAACACGAGAACATCACCAGGCTTGGCGCCGACATTTTTCCAAACTTTATCGGGATGGACTATACCTGTAACGGAAAGTCCAAATTTAGGTTCCTGATCATCAATTGAATGGCCGCCAACGGTAATCGCACCGGCTTCTTTTACTTTATCTGCCGCACCTCGAAGAATATCAGCTAGCATTTCGGCACCCAACTTTTTAATCGGAAAGCCGACAATATTCATAACTGTTTTAGGTTCACCCCCCATGGCATAAACATCGCTTAATGCATTTGCAGCCGTGATCTGGCCAAACATATATGGATCGTCGACGATTGGGGTAAAGTAGTCAACTGTCTGTATCAAAGCGATGGAGTCGGTTATTTGGTAAACTCCAGCATCATCAGAAGTATCAAGTCCCACTAATAATTCAGGAACAGGTTCTTGTTTCGGTAATTGACGCAACACTTGCGCCAGGTCCTCAGGACCAATTTTACAGCCTCAACCCGCTTTTGTTGATAAAGAAGTTAGGCGAATTTTATCTTGTTCACTCAACATGTCCACCTCCATTTATATAGTATAACTCTTTCAAAAAAAAACCGCACGAATAGACAAAAAAATTGCTGAAGGAAAAGGAATAGGTTAAAATATTAACACTATCCTGATGTAGGAAACACTTTTTTGGAGGGTATTTTTATGAAGAACTATCATGTTATTGTTGAATTTTGCATGCAATGAAATTACGCACCAAAAGCCGCGAGTTTCGCGGAAGAGCTATTTAATCATTTTTTTAGAGATATTCAAAAGTTAGAACTGATTCCAAGCTCAGGCGGCGCTTTCGAAGTGACCGTGAATGGAGAGAAGATCTATTCGAAGCTCGAAACAGGTGTTTTCCCTGATACCGATGAAATGATAGAGATCATTTCTAAAAAATAGGCTATGTTTAAAGGTCATGGTTGATTTTTATAGCCTACGTTGATTGGAGCGGAAATCAACAGACCAGTTTAACAGAGCCAAAAAAAACACCCCTCAAATCCGATTGGAAATGAGGGGTGTTTTTCTACAGATAAAATTATTATGTTAACTGAAGCATAAAAAAATAATGCCACAAGTTTTCTTAAGGCAGGGTAATGAATCTATTTTTTCCTACTCCACTATCTATTTTTGAAATAAATACCTCTAGAATTCCATTTGTAAATGTAGCAAATACGTTTTGATTAATGACTAGAAACGGAAAATTAATGGAACGGACTCTTTTTTGTTTATTCATGTAAGGGGGGTATTTGGATGCAGAAATCATTAATTTATTTCCTTCTATATAAACCTTTATTTCCGAAGCCTCGAATTCACTTAAAATAGCCTCAACAATCCATTCCTTTTCTGTTTCATAAAGATCGATTGGAAATTGTGTTTCATCATAATAAGAAGTAAGTGGATCTAGAAAATAGTTTTCCAGCCATTTCTCCACTAAGTCAAAATCAAAGGTTTGATTTTTAAGTTGTTTCTTTTTTGACATATCTAATCCCCCTTGCTCGTTTCATTTTATTCAATGTGACTTAAAACGTGAAACTGATGTGATATAATTGGGAAAGTTAAAGCGCCCGTTTGTGAATTCCACTCATGTATACAGGCCTCGACTAGTCAAATGTCAGAGAAAAAGAACATGTGATAAAGGAGTTTTTATGTTGAAAGAATGGCTACGCTCAATACCACCGGTCCATGAACTTCAAAATCATGAGAGGTTTTTAACTCTCCTTCTAGAAAGTCAGCTTGATCATACGCATCTGACCAAACAGCTTAAAGAGGTCATTGACAACATTAGGGATGCAATCCTAAATGATAATTGGCCAGGTGGCAGACCAGGGACCAACCATTTTATTGAAGACCTATTTTTTATTCTCGAAACAAAAATACAGAAACAGTATTCTTATACCTTAGAAAAGGTCATAAATGCGACAGGAACCATTTTACATACAAACCTAGGAAGGGCTAGATTAAGCGAAAATGCAATCAACCATGTGATTGACACGGCAAGGAACTATTCAAATCTTGAATATAAGCTAACGGAAGGTGAAAGAGGTTCAAGACATAGTCATGTTGAAGCATTAATTAAAGATATCACCGGTGCCGAGGCGGCTATGGTGGTTAATAATAATGCTTCTGCTGTCTATCTGGTTTTAAGAGCTCTAGCTGCTAACAAAGAAGTCATTGTTTCAAGGGGACAGCTTGTTGAAATCGGTGGCTCTTTTCGAATCTCATCTATAATGGAAGAAAGTGGGGCAAAGCTTGTAGAAGTTGGCACCACTAATAAAACACATCTTTATGATTACGAAAAAGCTGTCAATTCAGAAACTGCGATCGTCATGAAGGTACATACGAGCAACTTTAAGGTCATCGGATTTACCAAATCTGTTGAGTCCGAAGATCTTGTTGGGCTTACGAAACGATTAGATGGTGTCATTTTTTATGAAGATCTTGGAAGTGGTGCTCTGTATGATTTTAGAAAGCACGGAATTGGTGAAGAACCGGTAGTAAAAGAGGTCATTGAATTAGGGGCAGATGTTGTAACCTTTAGTGGTGACAAGCTTCTTGGCGGTCCACAGGCCGGTATAATTGCTGGAAAAAAAGAAATCATTGGTCGCTTAAAAAAACACCAGTTGGCACGCGTTGTCCGGGTTGATAAGATGACGTTGGCTGCGCTTGAGGGGACGTTAATCGATTATGCCCGCGGAGAAAATGGCGTAGTAAATATTCCAACCGTTCGTGATTTATTAGTTTCCTCTGAAGAATTAGACGTACGATCGCAGTCGTTTGTTACAAATCTATTACAAAATACTGGAAAATATGTTACAAAAATTACAGAAGGAAGAAGTCAAGTGGGGGGGGGTACGATGCCGGATGTTGAGCTTCCAACCATGGTCGTGTCCTTAAAACATCGTGAATTGACGGCAGAACAGCTAGGAAGAAAGCTTCGATCCGAAGTGAAACCAGCAATTGTTGGAAGGATTCAAAAAGATGAATTTATCATTGATTTACGAACAGTGACTCCAGAAGAGGAAAAGGACCTGCTTCGGGCATTAATCAAAGTATAGAAAAGCTTAGTAATCGACTGATGCCCCAGCACTTAAACAAAGTGCTGGGCATTTTTTTGACTTTCGCCTATCTTATAAGTTTCTACATATCGTGATGTGTATTATGTTTGGCTCTAGTATGGTTGCGATTCTTGACTTTGTGGGAACCGCTTAATGGTTCAGGCTGCCCCGATTGTTTTGGTGCATTTTTTCGCATGTCTTTGCCATCGTTTTTGTTCATATTGCATCCCTCCTATATGTTAGGATGCAGTGATAAAGTCCTTTTATACCGTATATTTTTTGTTGTTCTGTGCAATTTAACGGTAAACAAAATGAAGGAGTGAATGATGAAAGATGGATAAATTCCCATACAATAAAGATAAACAACAAGCGTTTCAAGCAGCACAGCAGGGCTATGAGAATGCACAAGGACTATTCGAGACAATTGTAAGTGATAGTGCAAGTTATGGTCATCAACTAAAGCATCTAAAAGACGAAGTCAATGAAGCCTACCAACAAATTGAAAATGCACTAGAAGTGGCATCGGAACATCAACGATCACAGCTAGAGCGTTTCCAGCAGGATCTGCAAAGCATGGTGACAGAAGTAAACCAGACAGAATAGGAAAAGCAGGCGGGGGAGTGCCCGCCTGCTTTTTGTTATTATTGATTTTTCTTTCGTTTTTTGTTATTCATTCTTTCTTTTGCAGTTAATTCTGGTTCGCTCGCCATTTCCTCATTAAAACCTGCACCTTTACCTTGCCCCTTGGCTGCATTCATCCCTGGAATTACATGATTAGACTTTCGTTTCACCATTCTAATCACCTCCTACACTTTTACTATTTCCTCCATAGCAAAAAACATGACATTGAAAAAGTTTTTTGAGATAATAAATAATGAAAAAGGCGGTTTTCCCATGTCTTTAATCACATGAGCACAACTAGTGTTTTTTGAATTTTCAGAACAAAATACATAAAAAACATAAGTGAAACTTATCAATCGCAATAACTTTCTTGTTATTTACTTATGTAATCGCTTGTATTAAGATTAGAATTGTGAGAAAAGTTAAGCAGGATGGGAAAATTCAAACTTTTCAACTTTTCGTTAATTTTCGATTTATTAATGACGAATTAGGGGGTTTTTTATATGGTAAAAAATGATGTATTTAACGCACGCACTTCCTTTGAAGTGAATGGTAAACGTTACAACTATTACCGTTTAAGTGCACTAGAAGAGGCAGGAATTGGAAAAGTTTCTAAATTGCCTTACTCTGTAAAAGTACTACTTGAATCTGTATTACGCCAATTAGATGGCCGTGCAATTTCAAAAGAGCATGTTGAAAACTTAGCAAAATGGGGCACAAATGAGCTAAAAGAAGTGGACGTACCATTTAAGCCTGCTCGTGTTATCCTTCAAGACTTTACAGGTGTTCCAGCGGTCGTTGACCTTGCTTCTTTAAGAAAAGCAATGGCAGACCTAGGCGGAGATCCTGACAAAATCAACCCTGAAAAAACGGTAGATCTTGTAATCGACCACTCCGTACAGGTTGATGCATATGGAGCAGCTGATTCCTTAAAAATTAACATGGATTATGAATTCGAACGTAATGCTGAGCGCTACCAATTCTTAAGTTGGGCGCAAAAATCATTTAATAACTATCGCGCTGTTCCACCTGCAACAGGTATCGTACACCAAGTAAACCTTGAATACTTGGCTGATGTTGTCCACGTTGCAGAAACAGACGGTGAATTAGAAGCTTATCCAGATACTTTGGTTGGTACGGACTCCCATACAACGATGATCAATGGTCTTGGTGTTCTTGGATGGGGCGTTGGCGGTATTGAAGCTGAAGCAGGAATGCTAGGTCAGCCTTCATACTTCCCTGTACCAGAAGTAGTAGGTGTTAAATTAACAGGTGAACTTCCAAACGGTGCTACAGCAACTGACCTTGCTTTAAAAGTAACTCAAGTTCTTCGCAGTCATGGGGTTGTAGGGAAATTCGTTGAGTTCTTCGGACCAGGAGTATCAGTACTGCCACTTGCAGACCGTGCAACAATTGCAAACATGGCCCCTGAATACGGTGCTACTTGCGGATTCTTCCCAATTGATGATGAATCACTTGCATACATGCGCTTAACAGGCCGTGAAGAAGAGCATATCAATGTAGTAGAACAATACTGCAAAGCAAACGGTTTATTCTTCGATCCAGCGATCGAGCCAGTTTATACAGATGTAGTTGAAATCGATCTTTCAGTCATTGAAGCAAATCTATCTGGTCCAAAACGTCCTCAAGATTTGATTCCACTTTCTAAAATGAAAGAGGAATTTGTGAAAGCTGTTTCTGCTCCACAAGGAAACCAAGGCTTTGGCTTACAAGCGGATGAGCTTGACAAGTCTGCAACTGTTAATTTCCTAAACGGTGACGAAACTACTATTAAAACTGGTGCCGTCGCAATTGCTTCAATCACAAGCTGTACCAATACATCTAACCCATACGTTCTAGTGGGAGCTGGACTTGTTGCGAAGAAAGCAGTTGAATTAGGAATGGAAGTTCCTAAATTCGTAAAAACTTCCTTAGCACCAGGATCTAAGGTTGTAACTGGATATCTTCGTGATTCGGGATTACTTCCTTACCTAGAGCAAATCGGCTTCAACCTCGTTGGTTACGGTTGTACAACATGTATCGGTAACTCCGGCCCATTAAAGGAAGAAATCGAAAAAACAATCGCTGAAAACGATCTTTTAGTTACATCCGTACTTTCCGGTAACCGTAACTTCGAAGGACGAATTCACCCGCTTGTTAAAGCAAACTACCTTGCTTCACCACCATTAGTTGTTGCTTACGCTCTTGCTGGTACTGTAAATATTGATTTTGCAAACGAAGCAATTGGTAAAGATAAAGATGGAAATGATGTATTCTTCAAGGATATCTGGCCATCAACTGCTGAAGTTAATGATGTTGTTAAACGTACAGTAACTCCTGAACTATTCCGCCGGGAATATGCAAACGTGTTCGGTGACAACGAGCGTTGGAATGATATCAAAACAAGCAATGAGCCTTTATATACTTTTGATGAGGATTCTACTTACATCGCAAATCCGCCGTTCTTTGAAGGCTTATCACCAGAACCAGGTATCGTCGAGCCATTAGCAGGACTACGTGTGGTTGGTAAATTTGGTGATTCAGTTACAACTGACCACATTTCACCTGCAGGAGCAATTGGTAAAAATACTCCAGCTGGTAAATATCTGCTAGAAAAAGGCGTTGCAATCCGCGACTTTAACTCTTACGGATCCCGTCGTGGTAACCACGAAGTAATGATGCGTGGAACGTTCGCAAACATTCGTATTCGTAACCAAATCGCACCAGGAACAGAAGGTGGGGTAACTACTTACTGGCCAACTGGCGAAGTGACATCTATTTACGATGCTTGCATGAAGTACAAAGAAAACGGTACTGGATTAATCGTTCTTGCTGGTAAAGATTACGGAATGGGTTCTTCACGTGACTGGGCTGCTAAAGGTACAAACCTTTTAGGTATTAAAACAGTTCTTGCTGAAAGCTTTGAACGTATTCACCGTTCAAACCTTGTGTTAATGGGTGTGCTTCCACTTCAATTTAAAGATGGCGAAAGCGCTGAAACACTTGGCCTGACAGGTAAAGAAACCATTGATGTTCAAGTAGACGAAAATGTAAAACCACGTGACCTTCTAAAAGTAACTGCAACGGACGAAGCTGGTAACAAGAAAGAATTTGAAGTTCTTGTTCGTTTTGACTCTGAAGTTGAAATTGATTACTACCGTCACGGCGGAATTCTTCCAATGGTTCTACGTGAAAAATTACAAGCTTAATATTGAAGAACACCATGCCAGCTGGCATGGTGTTTTTTATGGGAGAAATGATTGACAAATCTAATGATCCTCCAATAAACTAATACTAACAAACGAAAAGGAATGGTAAAGAGGCATGAAGTTATAATCTTATTTTTCAGACATGATTCGAATAACGAAAAATGTTGAACCTGAAGAATAGGATTCGTCTGTCCTTTTTTATGTCCTGATCGTATATGCCAATAAAACCTTTAAAAGGTTTATTTGTTGATTCATATTAACGGCAAATTGTGATCATTTCTAAGACATAATCTCTCTTCAGGTTCAATTGAAGGGAGTTTTTTTATGCAATCAAATCAAAAAACAGTCATTAAAGTAATCGGCTTAGAAAAAAGCTTTCATTTAAGAAAGGTATTCGAAAATATCCAATTTGATATAAAGGACGGGGAAAGGATTGGCCTTGTCGGGTACAATGGTACAGGAAAGACAACTCTAGCCAATATCCTTTTTGGAAAAATAACACCCGATAAAGGGATCATAGAAAAATCAAGCGAGTTAACAATAGGCTATCTATCGCAGTCGATTGATTATGAGATAAGTGATTTTCATCAGTCATTATCAGGAAGCACAACGAAAGAATTATTTCAGCATGCTAATGAGTTAGGTCTTCAAAAGGTCTATGACTGGGAGGAAGACCGATTAAATCATTTAAGCGGAGGGGAAAAATTAAAACTGGCACTCTCGACGGTTTGGGCATCAAAACCTGACTTCTTAATTTTGGATGAACCGACAAATCACTTGGATTTTCATGGGATTCAGTGGCTGGTAACCGAACTAGAAAAATTTCAAGGACCTGTCTTAATTATCTCTCATGACCGTCATTTTTTAGATAAAACAGTGCATCGTATTTTCGAAATTGAACATGGCAAACTCCACTTTTACAATGGAAACTATAGTGACTATCGTGATGAAAAACAACATCGGGAGGAGAATCAGCGCCATCAATATAGCGTCCAGCAACGGCAAATAGAAATGGTTGAATCACAAATGGAACAATTAAAGTCATGGTCGGAAAAAGCCCATCGTGATTCAACCAAAAAGGGATCAGGACCCAGTAAAAGACAGAATGGTATTAAGGAATACCATCGGGCTAAGGCTAAAAAAACAGACAATCAAGTAAAATCAAAAATGAAACGTCTGCAAAATGAGCTTGAAAAAAAAATTGATAAGCCGTTAGATGAAGTCCAAGTAAGGTTCCAGTTTGACACTCAAGGGAAGAGAGGCAAACGGATTGTCGAGGCCAAACGCCTAAATAAGTCGTACGAGGATCGAACGCTCTTTCATAGCTCTAACTTCTACATTAATCATGGAGAGCGAATGGGACTCTTAGGGGAAAATGGCTGCGGGAAAACGACATTAATTAAGATGATCCTAGATCAAGAGACGTATACAGATGGTAATCTATGGAAGAGCGACTCGATAAACGTTGCTTATTTAAGTCAGGATGTTGATGATTTACCTGACGATAAAACGGTGATGGAGGCTTTAGGTTTCACAGATAGGGAAGATGTGTTAAAAGCACGGACCTTGCTCGCCAATTTGGGCTTACAAGACGCGTTCGTTACTAAACCAATTAGGACTTTGAGTTTGGGCGAACGAACAAGAGTAAAGCTAGTCGATATGTTAATGAAAGAATACGATGTTCTTATCCTAGACGAACCGACGAATCATTTGGATTTGCCGAGCAGGGAGCAGCTGGAAAAGACATTAGCAGAGTTTAAAGGGACAATAATAACGGTTTCCCATGATTATTATTTCTTAAATAAATTATGCGACCGGCTGCTAGTATTTGAAAACCAGCAAATTAAACGGGTAGAAATGACACCAGAGGAATATTTTAATAAAAAAGTAAAGAAAGAGGATAATCAAGAAGAAGCATTATTAATCATTGAAAACAAGATCGCGGTGATTTTGGGAGAATTATCATTAATCGATCAAAAAGATCCTAAATATCTTGTATTAGACCAAGAATTTAAAGAACTTCTTAAGCAAAAACGGAATTTAAGCAATTAACAACGAAAGAGAGCAGGGATATCTGCTCTCTTTTGTTGTTTTCCCTCGATAATTGATGGTTTATTTGTGAAATAATCGGATTTATTTGCGGAAATAGCCTGTTTATTTGCGAGAAAATGACTTTTATTTACGAATCCAAAAGTTGATTATTTTTCATTTAATATGGTAAGCAGTTCTTTCTCTTTTTCCGCTCTCATCCCCGATTTCCACTCATATTCCGTCAAATGGCGAGTTTTCTCCCACTCATAAATATCAGCGATACTTTCCTCAAGCTTTCTAAAGGAAAGTCCACTCTGAATCGCTTTATCCACGTTGATGGAGAAAGCACCTTTCCAAGGCTCTTTAGTCTCAGGTGATAAAGGATAATTCTCTGGTACCCAGAGAGGCATCTCTGTCCAAGGGGCCACTTTTTGATCCAAAAGGAATTTCTCATCTGTCCAAACCACTTCTGCATTTGAATCAGTCACTTTGATACATGCGTCGATAAACTCTTTCATCGTTAGAGAATAATCAGGCCCTGTTGCATTAAAGGTTCCTGTGGAATCCTGCTCTTCCATATCGAGGATCCAATTCGAAAGGTCTTTATTGTCAATAACCTGCACACGTCGATGAGGGCTCCCGGGCACCATAACCTTGCCGCCTTTTGCTATTCTGTTAATCCAATAGGGAACACGGTCGGTATAATCATTCGGCCCAATTAACTGACCCGCCCGCACGTTTAACACTCGTCCAGGCATATTACTTTCAGCTATCTGTTCACATAACGCTTTAAAATGTCCATAATAATCATAAACCGGCTCGTCTGAATCCATTGAAAGTTTATTTGCTTCCTCAAGTGACATTTCTAAAACAGAGTAGCTTTCATCTAAATTTTCTGGAACCCAGTCTTGGTAAACGGATATACTCGAGATGAATGTATAATGTTTTACGCGATCCTTCAATAAATTGGTTGTATTTTGAACCGTATATGGAATAAATCCGCTTGTATCCAAAACAGCATCCCAGTGTCGGTTTTGAAGCGCTTTCAAATTACCGAACCGATTACCAGTAAGGACTTCAACGTCTTTTATTCCTGGATTTTGAATTCCGCGATTAAAAATCGTCACTTCATGATTTCGCCTCAAAGCCTCTTCCACAAAAGTTCTCCCCAAAAAGCGACTTCCACCTAAAACAAGAATCTTCAAAAGAATCCCCTCCAGTCTTGTTTATATTTTAACAAATTTTCGCGCAATTTAGTTAATATTTAAGAATTCCATCTTATAAAAATGAAAGTATTGCATATGTCATGGATATTGTTAAAATTACATAGGTAGAAGTTGAAATTTAATACATAATAGAGGTTATCTAAGCAGAAGGGATGTTTCTCCATGGAAAACACATACTTACAATCCGTTTCTTATGAAAACGGAGTCCTTAAAATACTTGATCAATCCAAAATTCCAAATATAACAGAATTTCTTGAAACGACCAAAATTGAAGACGCCTGGGATGCAATAAAACAATTAAAAGTCCGCGGTGCCCCAGCGATTGGAATCGCGGCAGCATATGGTTTAGTGCTTGGTATAAAAGATGCACCTGAAAATTCCTTTGAAGATTTTTATGCTCATTTTAAAAAGCAATCCGATTATTTGGCCACTTCACGACCTACCGCAGTTAATCTATTTTGGGCACTAAAACGAATGAATGACAGAGCCTTAAAAGAAAAAGAATTACCGATCCATCAAATCAAAGAAGCACTAGAAAATGAAGCACATACTATTCGCAATGAAGACGAAGAAGTTTGCCGTACGATCGGGGAGCATGCATTAAACCTTTTAAAGGATGGGATGGGAGTTCTCACACACTGCAATGCGGGCGGCATCGCAACAGCAAGATATGGAACAGCCCTTTCTCCGCTTTATTTAGCAAAAGAAAAAGGCTGGGATATAAAGGTGTTTGCGGATGAAACAAGACCGCTTTTACAAGGTGCTCGTTTGACAGCTTGGGAGCTTATGCAAGCTGGCATTGATGTCACCCTAATCACAGACAATATGGCAGCAATGGTCATGCAAAAAGGCTGGGTTGACGCTGTTATCGTCGGTTGTGATCGCGTAGCGGCAAATGGTGACGTCGCCAACAAGATTGGTACATACGGTGTAGCATTATTAGCGAAGGCCCATAATATTCCGTTTTACGTAGCGGCACCGCTCTCTACCCTTGATTTAGAAACTATGACAGGTGCTGATATCCCAATCGAGGAGAGAGATGCTTCCGAAATAACTGAAGGATTTGGAAAAAGGACAGCCCCTGAAGGTGTGAAAGTATTTAACCCCGCATTTGATGTCACTCCTAATGACTTGGTTACAGCCATAATAACCGAAAGGGGTATAATAAAAGGAAATTATCAGGAAGAGCTTCACAGACTTTTTATATCCTAAAGAAAAGAAAGCAGTGAACCTAATCGATGAAATTGTCAAAAAAAATATTTTAGCTGAATTGAAAAAACATCTATAAAAACATGTAATCTTTGTGAATTGTCACAGTTTCGGCATATCCAAGTTTTGTTTCACCTAAGTTTATAGTGTAAAATCGAAGTAGCAGAGTATGAAGTAAAGGAGGATTCGGGGATGATTAAAAAAGTAATTGCTGCTGTAATATTAGTTACTTTACTTACAGTAGCGATTGTTCAGGCAATGGATAAAAAAACAGAAACTCCCGAAACTACAAGTCAAACAACAGCTGGTAATGAAGGACTCGCTATAGGAGCAAAGGCACCTGATTTTGAACTTAAAACATTAACAGGTGAGACCGTGAAACTCTCCAATTTAAAAGGAAAAAAAGTTATGCTTAACTTTTGGGCAACATGGTGTCCGCCTTGTAAAGCAGAAATGCCAGCTATGGAGCAATTTTCCAAGCAAATGGAAAAGGATATCGTAATTTTAGCGGTTAACATTGATCCACAATTAGATGTCCAAGGATTTGTTGATGAAAATAAAATTACTTTTCCAATCCCTCTTGATGCCGATGATAAAGTAAATGAAAATTATCAAGTACTTTCCATTCCAACTACTTATTTTATTGATAGTAAAGGGATGATCCAGAATAAATATGTCGGTGGAATGAAACTTGAAGATATGAAAGATTTTACAAATAAACTAAAATAAAACAAAAGACGTTGGATTCCTCCAGCGTTTTTTTCTTTTATAATAAATATTTAAAAAACGATATAATTTTCAAAAAGTTGTAATAATTGCAACCGTTTCCGGGCATAATAACTGTTACAATAGGAAATAAGGACGGTGATACCGATGAGAAAACCTAGAAAACGCTCGTTTGCAGAGCTTGTATCTGAAAATAAATCACAACTTTTAAAAGATCGTGCTGCAATTGAAAAAATCGAACAACGCTTGGAAGAAAAACGTCTCGGTAAAGCAGAATAACTAAAAAAGATTACCAATTATGTTTTCCAACCTTATGGAGAAAATGAAAGTAAGGAGGGATCATGACATGGGTAATCCGAAAAAAGATAGCAAACATTTTGTACCTAGCCATACTGGCACACAACCCCGAGGGTTTAATGGGAATAAGGGGAAGAAAATGAATGATACATCAGGGCAGCATGCCCAAGTAATTCAAACAAAAGGTGAATAGGTATAGATTATAAGACTCAATAGGCGAAAGCCTCTGGGTCTTTTTTGTTTAAAAAATTTTTTTAGTTTAATTTTTGGAGTCAGTAACAAACTATATTTGTACCAATTACACCATAGGAGGAATTATGATGGCCTATAATAACAAACCGAATCCAGATGATCGCAGCGATAACGTTGAAAAGCTTCAAGCCATGATTCAAAATACGGAAAATAATATCGAAGCAGCTGAAGAATCTTTAGCATTAACAGACAGTGAGACACAACGTCAGGAAATTGAAGCAAAGAATGAACGCCGACGTGAAAGCATCGACTCATTCCGTTCAGAAATTAAGGATGAGGCGCATAATCAAGAAAGCTAAAAAAGTGGGAGACCTGTTCATTATGGACAGGTCTTTTTGTTTAGTTATGGAGCGACTGTTATGGTAAGATAGAAGGGAAATTTTGAAAAAGAAGTGATAACCTTGAGACAACTAGTAAATCAACTTACACTACATGATAAATTAAAGCAATGGGAAATTGAATTGAACGAAAACGGGTCCATTTCAAATGAAAGTGCATTAATTTCCGCTCTTACGTACGAATCCAATCCTGTCATCCTATCAAAGTTATTAACACTTGCCGCATTGTCACGGATTGGTCGAAATAAAAAGGATAAAATGGCAGCGGTATGGCTTGAAAGAGCGCTTAAACTATTTCCTGATAATCAAGCCGCAAAAGAATATATGATGCAATCGGATTGGAAAAAGATGGAGGGTTTACTTTCGCAGCTTACCTTTCCTGCAATGAGAGAAACAGATAATCGAACAGCCAAAAAGAAAACAGCGGAACAATACATAGAAGTGTGTCAGAACTTTTTAACGGATGCCGATGAGATTCACCAGGTTTTAGAAACGAAAAGAGAGCTTTCCTCAACATTAGAAAATAAGGATTTATTCCAAAAACATCAGCTTCTTTCCGGGTTGTTGTCTTCTGCCATAGACGAAACAGGAAACTTATTAAAGGCAGCTGAGGAGTACGATCAATCGATTACAGGTGTTTTTCATACTTCCACCTATTATGATGACTTGAAATTGCACTTATCTAATTTAGAGGAAATTAAAGCTACTTGGCAAAGGGAATTTATTGAAGAAGAAACTGAGAGTCTTCCTGATCGAATCAACGCCTTGGATCAACTGAATGAAATGATTGGGATGGAGTTTGTTAAAAATCGGGTCAATGATTTTTACCGATTTTTAAAGTACCAAAAACAGCGGAAGGAGCTCGGTTTTCAAATAAAGGACGAATTGAGCTTGAACATGATCTTAACCGGTAATCCGGGTACAGGAAAAACAACACTTGCCAGGCTACTTGCGAAAATTTATCACGAATTAGGTGTCTTGCCTCGTGAGGAAGTAATTGAGACGGATCGTTCGCAGCTTGTTGGTTCATTTGTCGGCCAAACAGAAGAAAACGTCCGAACGGTTGTAGAGCGCTCTATTGGCGGGGTGTTATTTATTGATGAGGCTTATAGTCTAAAACGTGAGGGGCAGACAGGCAACGATTATGGTCAAGCGGCGATTGATACACTGGTTTCGCTTATGACAGGAAATGAATATGGCGGGAAATTCGCGGTTATTATGGCAGGCTATCCCGAGGAAATGCGCTCCTTTCTAGATGCTAATCCAGGTTTACGAAGCCGTTTTCCTCAGTCCAATCTCATTCATTTGCCAAATTATTCGACTGAAGAGTTAATAAGCATTGCAGAACATGTGGCATCAGATAATGATTACTTCCTTAGCGAAGAAGCAAAAATCGAAATCAATCATCGTCTTGATCGTGAACGGGTGGATGATTCCTTTGGAAATGCAAGAACAGTCCGCAATATTGTCTTAGATGCGATTTTTAAAAAGGGCTCTGACAAGGAAGTAAATGATGATAACATCTTAGATTATATGTTACTGAATAAAGAGGACTTTCTTTTAGACAAAGAGGAAAGTGTAGAGTCTCCTTATGAAAAATTGGATCGACTAATTGGGTTAGGCTCATTAAAGGTTGAGATGCGGTCCCTTTTCAAGTTTGTAAAAATGCAGCAGTACCGGATGAAAAATGGGCTGCCGCCAGTACCTATTCAGCTTCATGCTGTTTTCACAGGAAATCCTGGTACAGGAAAAACAACCGTAGCTAAGATTTATGCGGAGCTTTTAAAGGAATGTGGCATTTTAAAACGTGGGCATCTTATCGTAGCAAGCAGGGCAGATTTTGTAGCCGGATATGTAGGTCAAACGGCAGGGAAAACAAAGAAAAAAATTAAGGAAGCGCTCGGTGGTGTCTTATTTATTGACGAGGCCTATTCCCTTTTCAGTTCGACAACAGGTGATTTTGGTAAAGAGGTCATAGATACACTTGTTGATGAAATGACCAAGCATAATGAAAACCTAGTCGTTGTCTTGGCAGGTTACCCACATGAAATGGACTTGCTCCTAGAAAGCAATCCTGGTCTTCGCTCCCGCTTTAAAAAGTTCTTTTTATTTCTTGATTATTCACCAGAGGAACTGCTTGAAATCATGGCGGTCTATGCTAATAGTTTTCAATACCACCTAACAGGGGAAGCAAAAGTGCTGTTACTCCAAAAGATGGATGAAGAATCCTTCAAAGGGAATGGCCGTTTTGCAACAAACATGGTGGATGAAATGATTCAAGCACAGGCCTCAAGATTAATGGATGTTGCAGAAGATGAAGATCTTTTTGAAAAGTCCCTGCTGCTTGAAGTAGCAGATGTAATAAAGGCAATCAATAAAATGTAAAATATGATCACGAAAGGGTCGTGACCCGTGGAAAATTTATTTATTTCGACTAGAGAAATTCAGCTCTATTATGCTGATACAGATATGATGGGTGTTATTTACCATGCTAATTATCTAAAGTTTTTTGAACTTGGCAGAACAGGATTAATTGAAGATATTGGATACAATTATCTTGCCATGGAGGAGTCAGGCTATTTTGCTCCTGTTTATGACGTTCAAGTGACCTACAAAAAACCGTTACGCTATGGTGATAAAGGGTTTGTAAAAACATGGGTAGAATTAAATAATGGCATCAAAACTGTTTATGGATATACGATTGTAAATGGCGATGATGAAATATGTGCAGAAGGAAAAACAACCCATATTATTGTTAAAAAGGATAATTTTAGACCGTCTTCATTCAAAAAGGCATTTCCTGAATGGTATTTAAAATATGAGGAAATTAAGAAAAAGGACTAAAATTCTTACATTTATCGACGAAATAATTTATACATTGAGGTGTCTTGATTGGCCTTTGGAATTAAAAAACAGCAAATAAGCGAATGGAAAAGAAAAATTGACAACGGAGAAATTGCGTTTTTAACCCATTATTGGCTTGATGATCGCTTTCCAGGTTCAAATACAGTCACTAAGGTGGGCTGCAATGACCTTGTAAAATTAGCAGTTTGGGGCCAAAAACATGGGTTAAGGAAAGAATGGATCCATTATCGGAAGGATGGTTATTCGCATTTTGATTTAATAGGTGAGCGACAAAGAGTTATTTTACAAAAAGAAGGTTTGTTTGAACATATATGGCAAAAAGAAATCCGTCCACTTGAAGAGTAACCACTCTAAGAGTGCGGATTTCTTTTTCGATTAGGAATTTCGGAAAACTTAAACGGGAATCATATCCCATCCGGATACTATTAATAGGATCGTGATCAAGGTATGAACAATGAAAGCTGGAATGATACTTTTAGATGAAAACGTAAATAATCCAAATATTAATCCTAGAAAACTATAAAGAATTGATATTAAGATTGAAAATCCAAACATGGTCGTATGTAAGCCAAAAGCAATGCTGGTGACGATCAAACCTAATCGTTGATTGGTTATCGTAATCAGTTTATAAAGAAGTATTCCGCGCCACAAAACCTCTTCTAGCAATGCATTGATGATTGAAAACAATAAAATGAATAGCAAAGGATGCCATTGAACTTCATCTTTTTTTATCAAAAGTATCCCAATAATAGCCAGTATTGAAAGAAGGCAAAGGATAAGAAAAAATTTTCTTAATGAAAAAGCGATGTTAAAAGGGAGTTGAATTTCTCCTGATAGTATAGGTTTTTTTAAAAATGGACTAATTTCTAGTTTAAATTTCTTAATAACATAGCTAATAATAATGATTGGAATTAATAATAACAACTGACTAGACATGACAAGCGAATAAGGTGATAAACGAAAACTTTCTATGAAGTTATCCATATACACTAGCAATAGATTACCTAAAAAAAATGATATGACCATCCAGGCAAATAAGCGTTTCTCTTCCTTAAAAAAAGCAACTAATAATTATAAAGTAATCAGAAAAACAAAAAAAGGAGTGTAATAACCTCTTGCAAAAAAATAGGTCATGGTTAAAAATAAAAGACTTAACAAGATACCTTGTCGATTAATACCTTCCATCCGCTTTGTTCCTCCTACCATTCTTTTATGAGTAAAAAGGCCCCGCTTTACCGGAGCCATTGTTGCATATGTGTTTGAATTTCTTTAAATTTCGCATTAGCATTTCGAAGACCAAATGATCCTGCTTTCTCTAATGGAACCACACGGAAATTATGATTCTTTTTACTTGCGACATAGGTTGGGTAAAAAGCCGGGTTAGAAAAATCAATGGTGGTTCCTTTTTCTGATACATGTTTTGTAATATCAATGGTGGTTAAACCGCCTATATCTTTATAGTCGCCATGTTGGGCGGAAATAAAATTCCCTAATGAATAAATGACAAACGTTCGTTTGCCTTCTGCTGTTTTTATCCATTCCATTGGCTGCAGGACATGGGGATGAGAGCCAAAGATGATGTCGACTCCTTCATTAGCAAGAAATTTTGCTAGGTCTTTTTGTTCTTTTGTCGGCATTCGCTTGTACTCATTACCCCAATGGATGCTCATGACCACTACATCTGATTGTTTTTTGGCGCGATGAATTTCTTCTTTCATTGATTCGCGATTAATCAGGTTGACGAGAAAATCTTTTCCGTCTGGTATGGGGATTCCGTTCGTTCCGTAGGTATAGGAGAGAAATGCAATCTTAATCCCATTTTTATTTAGTATCCTCAAATTTTGGCGGTCCTTTTCATCAAGGAAGCTTCCCACATGTGGCAGTCCAATACTTTCTAAATAAGCGGCTTCCGACTTAATCCCTTTTTCGCCTTTATCCAACGTGTGATTATTGGCGGTTGATACGATATCGACCCCAGTATGGACGAGTGCATCTGCTACCTCGTATGGGCTATTGAACCTTGGATAACCGGAAAGACCCAGTGCTTGTCCCGCCAACATACTTTCTTGGTTGGCCGTTAAAACGTCTGGCTTTTCTAATAGTGGTTTCACATTTTCAAACATAGGTTCAAAATGATAGGAAGCTCCATTAAAGGCATCTTTATAAACTTTGTCGTGAATAAGAATATCCCCTATGGCACCAAGTGTTACTTTTTCTGTTATCTCGTGATTGATCAATAGTAAAGAACGTGGCTTATGCACTTTTGAAGGATAAACTTTTTCGTCTTCATCTGAATGTTGACTTTGTTGAATTAAGAGATATGAAGCTAATCCGACACATGCAACAATAATTAAAACTGAAGGTATAATAGCATTCCGTTTCATAATTACTCCTTAATAGGCGCTTGTTTTTTATGTAATCCCTTTTTTAGACTGTTAGTTATACTATATTATATACTTCTATAATTTTAAAACTATTTAATAAATTAAAAAGGAACCGCTATAGGTTCCTTTTCATTATAACCATTTAATTTTCGGTTCCGTTTTATTAATAATTCTTTTAATATTGGCCCGGTGCCGGTATATCACAAACGATGCTAGCAGAAATACTACGATGAGCAAGGGGATGTCCCATTCACGAATAATACCAGTAACAATGGCAAACAGAACAGCTGTAATTCCTGCGATCATCGAAGATAAGGAAACATATTTTGATAGGTATAAGCTGATAAAAAAGATAACAAGGACCGTGATAAACATATAAGGTGCATAGAACAATACGACACCACCTGAAGTAGCAACGGCTTTTCCGCCACGAAACCCGGCAAAAATCGGATAGGTATGACCGATAACAGCCAATACTCCAGCTAGTAATGGATTCACATCGACATGAAAAAGATAGGGCAGGGATGCTGCTAATGTCCCTTTCAGTATATCAGCAAGTGTCACCGCTATTCCCGCTTTAACACCGAGTGTCCGAAACGTATTTGTTCCGCCTAAATTTCCGCTCCCATGCTGGCGAATATCTGTTTTATAAAATACTTTTCCGATAATTAAACCAGAGGGGATTGAACCTAGTAAATACGCAAGAACCAAAACTAAAATAATTTGAACCATTAACAAATTCTCCTTCAACAAAAAGATCCAGTCCTTCTATTTTACCATGTAATATAGAAAAAACACCACGCTTTTCCTTTTCTGTCCAAAGTAAGTACAAATAGAGTCAATTTTATTACGAAAAAAAGGAGAATTTTCAAACCCTTTGTTAATCCATTGAAAGCAAAGTATAGGGACAATATAATTTAGATAAAATCATATAAAACATATAAAATGGCATATGGATATCCGAATGAATATAGCCAAGTTGTCCTTAATCTTTTTACAAATACTAGGGATGCATTTGTTCAAAACGCAATAAATAATCGAAAAATACTTATCAAAATAGATGAAACGGATAAAGAAATATCGGCTGAATTTATCGATAATGCTGGTGGAATTGAACCCTCACTGCTTGAGAAAATCTTCGAACCTTATTTTACTACAAGACATCATGGCACCGGTTTAGGACTTTATATGGCCAAGAAAATATTGGAGAACATGGACGGAAGTGTCTTGGCAGAAAATACTGGTGATGGAGCTCGATTCTTCCTTATCGTTCCAAAGGTAGCAGCCGCGGTCAAACCGAAATTTTTATCCAGTTAAAGAATATTTTATGCAGCCTCTTCTACCAGGGGTTTTTCTGTTAAGAACTTTTTATTATGTATTTTTTGAAAATATAGGTAAAATAATGATAAAAGGGAGTGAGACATATGAGCATTGAAAATCCAGGTCGTAATGAAATTGGGACAATATTAAAAGAGGCAAAAAGAATCGCTGTTGTTGGTTTGAGTGATAATCCTGAACGAACATCCTATCAAGTTTCTGCTGCTATGCAAAAAGCGGGTTATGACATTATTCCAGTGAATCCTACTGTCGATCAGGTTCTTGGTGTCAAGGCAGTTGCATCTCTGAAAGATATTGAAGGACATGTAGACATTGTTAATGTTTTCCGCAGGTCAGAACAATTGTTCGATGTAGCCAAAGAATTTGATGAGATCGATGCCGAAGTATATTGGGCGCAGCTTGGACTAGAAAATGATGAGGCGTATGAGTTTTTAAAAAACAAGGGCTATACGGTTATTATGAACCGCTGCATTAAAGTCGAACATGCGTTAACAAAAGCATAATGTTTACCATAAAACTGCTAATTATTAGCAGTTTTTTTCTTTCAATCCCCCAAAAACCGCTAGATAATATTATTACAAAAATAGGTTGTTTCAAATTACGTATTTGCCAAATTAAAATAAATCGCTACAATATAGCATAGACGCCGCAAGATTTATGATAAAATAAGAAGCGGCAAACATTGGTTCTATTTTAAAATATAAAAAGATAATAAAAAGATGACTAATCAATTAGTTCATGAAGCAATTAGAAGGATACTTCTTTTTGTAGGGAATGAAAGGGGTATTTTAGTGGCAAGGAATCAGCAAGCTTTTGATTATAATGATGATGCCATACAGGTACTAGAAGGTCTAGAGGCGGTTCGAAAGCGTCCAGGAATGTACATTGGCAGCACCGATTCACGCGGTCTTCATCACCTCGTTTATGAGATTGTCGACAATTCTGTCGATGAAGCACTTGGAGGATTTGGTGATCAAATCATTGTAAAAATACACAAAGATAATTCAATTAGTGTTAATGACCGAGGGCGCGGCATGCCTACTGGTATGCACAAAATGGGGAAACCGACACCAGAGGTTATTTTAACAGTGCTTCATGCCGGCGGAAAGTTCGGCCAAGGCGGATATAAAACAAGCGGCGGTTTGCATGGTGTTGGTGCATCGGTAGTAAATGCATTATCTGAATGGTTAACTGTCACGATTAAAAGGGACGGTTTCGTATATGAACAGCGCTTTGAAAATGGCGGAAAGCCAGCAACCACTCTCGAAAAAATCGGCAAAACCAATCAAACGGGAACAACGATTCATTTTAAGCCAGATCCGACCATTTTTTCGACGACTACTTACAATTTCGAAACATTATGTGAGAGGTTACGAGAGTCAGCCTTCTTGCTAAAAGGATTGAAAATCGATATTATCGATGATCGTAATGATTTCCATGAAGTCTTTCATTATGAGAATGGGATTGAAGCCTTCGTTGCTTATTTAAACGAAGAAAAGGATGTCCTTCATCCGGTTATCAGCTTAGAAGGATCTCAGCATGGAATAGAAGTGGATTTTGCGTTTCAATTTAATGATGGCTATTCCGAAAATGTCCTCTCCTTTGTCAATAATGTCCGTACAAGAGATGGCGGTACCCATGAAGCAGGGGCAAAAACAGCAATGACAAGGGTATTTAACGATTATGCCCGCAAGGTTTCATTCTTAAAAGATAAAGACAAAAACCTTGATGGTGCAGATATCCGCGAAGGTTTATCGGCAATAATCTCCGTTCGAATCCCGGAAGAACTACTTCAGTTCGAAGGACAAACAAAGGGGAAATTAGGAACTAGTGAGGCTAGGTCAGCAGTCGATGCTGTTGTTTCTGAACATCTCTCCTACTTTCTTGAAGAGAACCCTGATATTAGCTCCCTTCTTATCAAAAAATCGATTAAAGCCTATCAAGCTCGAGAAGCTGCTAGAAAAGCGCGTGAGGATGCTAGGAGCGGTAAAAAACGTAAACGTTCGGATGCCGTTTTGTCTGGTAAACTAACACCTGCCCAATCACGTAATCCGCAAAGAAATGAACTATACCTGGTGGAGGGTGATTCTGCGGGAGGTTCCGCAAAACAAGGGCGTGACCGCCGCTTTCAAGCCGTACTTCCACTTAGAGGTAAAGTAATCAATACGGAAAAAGCAAAACTCTCTGACATTTTTAAAAATGAAGAAATCAATACGATCATCCATGCAATTGGCGGTGGGGTCGGTACGGATTTTAATGTAGAAGATATCAACTATGATAAAATTGTCATTATGACGGATGCTGATACCGATGGAGCACATATTCAGGTCTTATTACTTACCTTCTTTTATCGATATATGAAGCCGCTCCTAGAAGCAGGCAAAGTGTTTATTGCCCTCCCGCCGCTTTATAAAGTGAGTAAAGGGACAGGCAAAAAGGAAATTATCGAATATGCTTGGAGTGATGATGAGCTCCAGGGTGCCCTGAAAAAAGTGGGCAGAGGCTATATTATTCAGCGTTATAAAGGACTTGGCGAAATGAATGCCGACCAGCTATGGGATACAACAATGGATCCAGAAACACGGACATTGATTCGTGTAAAAATCGATGATGTTGCACGAGCAGAACGCCGCGTTACTACACTTATGGGCGACAAGGTTGAACCGCGCCGTAAGTGGATCGAAAGTAATGTAGCATTTGGTTTAGAAGAAGATGACACCATTTTAGAAAATGAAAATATTACGGTCTCCGAGGAGGATTCTGAAGGATGAGTACAAATGAAAAATTCCGTGACTTGCCTCTAGAAGATGTAATTGGTGATCGTTTTGGCAGATATAGTAAGTACATCATTCAAGAACGTGCCCTTCCGGATGCACGTGACGGCCTAAAGCCTGTACAGCGAAGAATTCTTTATGCGATGCATGTGGAAGGAAATACGTTCGATAAAGGCTTTCGAAAATCAGCAAAAACCGTTGGTAATGTCATCGGTAACTACCACCCACACGGTGATACCTCTGTTTATGAGGCAATGGTGCGGATGAGTCAGGACTGGAAGGTTAGAAACGTCCTCGTTCAAATGCACGGAAACAACGGTAGCGTTGATGGTGATCCGCCGGCAGCTATGCGTTATACTGAAGCAAGGCTTTCAGCGATTGCTGCTGAATTAATGCGTGACATCGAAAAAAATACCGTTGAATTTATTCCTAACTTTGATGATACATCGAAAGAACCAACGGTCTTGCCAGCGATGTTCCCGAACCTTCTTGTCAATGGTTCGACAGGAATTTCAGCAGGTTACGCAACGGATATTCCCCCGCATCACCTTGGAGAAATCATTGACGGAGTAATCAAGAGAATGGATCAACCGGATGTATCTGTAGACGAACTGATGACCATCATTAAAGGGCCAGATTTCCCTACAGGCGGTATCATTCAAGGGATTGATGGGATTAGAAAAGCCTATGAAACTGGTAAAGGGAAAATTATCGTCCGGAGCAAAGCAGAAATAGAAGAGGTTCGTGGCGGTAAGCAGCAAATAGTCATTACCGAAATACCATATGAAGTCAATAAAGCCAATCTTGTTAAAAAAATGGATGAATTCCGTCTCGATCGAAAAGTAGAAGGAATTTCAGAAATCCGCGATGAAACAGACCGAACAGGCTTAAGAATAGTCATTGATTTAAAGAAAGATGCCGATGCAGAAGGTGTCTTGAACTATTTATACAAAAATAGTGATCTTCAAGTAACCTACAATTTTAATATGGTTGCCATCTATAAAAAACGTCCAAAATTAATGGGACTAAGAGAAATGCTGGACGCTTATATCGAACACCAAAAAGAAGTTGTTACAAGAAGGTCGCAATATGACCTTAATAAAGCGAAAGAGCGTCAGCATATCGTTGAAGGATTAATGAAAGCTTTATCCATCCTTGATGAAGTAATTGCCACCATCCGTGCATCCAAGGATAAACGCGATGCGAAAGATAATTTGATGGCAAAGTATGGTTTCACAGAGCTCCAAGCCGAAGCGATTGTTTCCTTACAGCTTTATCGCTTAACAAACACCGATATCACTGCACTTAGGCAGGAAGCGGAAGAATTAGCGAAGAAAATTGACGAGCTTACTAGTATTTTAGCAAGTGAGAAAACTCTTTTCTCTGTCATTAAAAAAGAATTAAAAGATGTGAAGAAACGTTTTGCAGATGCGCGTCGTTCTAAGATTGAAGCTGAAATCGAAGAATTGAAAATCAATCTTGAAGTTACCGTCCCTAGTGAAGACGTGATTGTAACGATCACAAAACAAGGGTATGTAAAACGGACGAGCCCACGTTCATATGCAGCTTCCAATGGTCAGGATTTAGCAATGAAAGATTCAGACCGTTTGTTAGCACAGCTTGAAATGAATACAAAGGATGTCCTTCTCCTCTTCACGAATAAAGGAAATTATTTATTCTGCCCTGTTCATGAGCTTCCGGATATCCGTTGGAAAGACCTTGGACAGCATGTCGCGAATATTATTCCAATTGAACGTGATGAAGAGATTATCCAAGCGATTCCGGTTAAAGACTTTGAGGCAAATCTATTCCTTGTCTTTGTCACGAAAAATGGCATGGTCAAGAAAACAGAGCTTAAACAATATAAAGCACAACGATATTCCAAACCGCTTGTTGGCATCAACCTTAAGGATGATGATCAAGTAACTGATGTTCATATAACTGATGGAACGAAAGAATTATTCTTAATCACCCACTTCGGTTACTCCTTATGGTTTCATGAAGAAGAAATCAGTATTGTCGGTGCACGTGCTGCCGGAGTTAAAGGGATGAATTTAAAGGATAACGATTTTGTCATTGGCGGAAAAATCATTCATCCAGATAGTAATGAAACGATCGTTATTGCGACGCAGCGTGGAGCTGTGAAGAGGATGAAAATGAAAGAGTTTGAAAAAGCAACTCGAGCCAAGCGCGGGGTTGTCATTATAAGAGAGCTTAAGTCAAATCCACACCGAATCACCGGATTTGTTATTGCTAATGAGCAGGATATTATTTATCTCCAAACGGAAAAAGGACATATCGAAACACTTCATACAGTAGATATTCACTTCAGTGACCGTTATTCGAATGGCTCGTTTATACTTGATGAGGATGATAACGGCAAGGTAACCACTGTTTGGAAAGTAGCAGCACCTGAAAAACCAAATGAATAATTTTTTGTGGACTCTCTAAAAATAAGAGAGTCCCTTTTTCATCTTTTTTCCAAAACTGGACATACTAACTAATAACAGAGTTGGGAGGGTTCATGGATGAAAAAAGAGATGCTTCTGGTGATTGCTTCGTTTTTTCTCATGTCACTTACTGCGATTACTGGGGTTTATGCAATTGAAGAAACTACAAAAACGGTCACCATAACAAAAGAGCAAGAAGATATTACAGGAGACGAAAAGGAGGAAGAAATCCTTTTAAAGGGTGCTCCTTATCAGAAAGAAGATACATTTTTAGAGAAAATCTATATTGAAATTGCCGCCTCCAATGGAAAGACCTTTTCATTCCCTTTGGAAAGTGGTGCTAAGGCGTCACTCCTGCTAGTGGACTTAAACCATGATGGGGTGAAAGATTTATTTGCAAGTGTGTTAACCGGAGAAAATGAGCGGATTGTCCATAACTACTCTTACTCAATGAAGGATTTTGTCCATACGAATTTGGCCCTGCCTGAGCCGCTTGAAATGGATAGCCATTTTTTAAATGGGTATAAAGCTGAAATCAAACTTGCTAAAACAGGAAAATTCTATCGGTTTGATTTAAAGGACCGTCAAAAGTATTATAAAAAGCTCGGTCTTTATTATAAAGGAAAATTAAATGAGCCTACAGAACTATCCGTAAACCCTTTTAGCAGTCTCCAACCGATCCATTTAGAGGGCAATAAAGTGGGATTACTGGGGGAGCAGAGGGTTACTGGAATCGCAAATGCGGACCTTATTGCATTGGTTAAATCTACTTGGTTGTTAGAAAAAGGGCATTGGAAGCTTATCGGCACGGTTGTTAATAAAGAAATCAATAAATGATCGCTAAACACAGGATTCCCTGTGTTTTTTTTTGCAAAAATTTGACGGAATTTCCAGTCGGGAATATACTTATGTTTGCTTAACAAGCCAAATGATCTTTTTTATAAACTTAATACATATATTTGTTCATATTTAGTTCATAAAAATAGGATAAAGTTACTCGTATCAATTATTGAAAACGGAGTTGAGAGATGTTGATCAAATTAACCAGATTTCTAAAACCATTTCAATTACCCATCTATTTGGTTTTAGGCCTAGTGCTTTTACAGTCATTGTCAGAACTTTATTTGCCAACGTTAATGGCTGACATTGTTGACAAGGGTGTCGTGACTGGTGATACCAACTACATATGGAAAATCGGTGGTTTCATGCTGCTCGTCGCGGCAGGAGGGATGATTTGTTCCATTGCTGCGAGTTTCTACTCAGCAAAAGCTGCATCAGGGTTTGGAAAGCTATTGCGGAGCAAAATTTTCTCCCACGTAGGAAACTTTTCACTGCACGAGTTTGATAAACTTGGAACTGCTTCATTGATTACAAGAACTACCAACGATATTACTCAAATCCAGCAAGTATTAGTAATGATGTTACGAATGATGGCGATGGCACCGATGATGTGTATTGGCGGTATCATTATGGCCTATTCAAAGGATGCCAAGCTAACGTTAGTTCTTGCTGTCGCTTTGCCAATTCTCGTACTGGCGATCGTCATAATCGCAAGAAAAGGAATTCCACTATTTAAAGCAATGCAGGTAAAATTGGATAATCTCAATCGTGTTTTACGAGAAAACTTAACTGGTATTCGTGTTATTCGCTCATTTAATCGAGTGGAGCATGAGAAGAAACGTTTTGATGAAGCCAACTGGGATTTAACCCAAACAGCTATTAAGGTAAATAAAATCATGGCTGCAATGATGCCAATTATGATGATTGTACTTAACCTCTCAACTGTAGCGATTGTCTGGTTTGGCGGACTACGGATTAGCAATGGGCATATGCAGGTCGGTGATATGATGGCATTTATCCAATATGCCATGCAAATTATGTTCTCATTCATCATGTTGTCCATGATGTTTGTGATGATACCAAGGGCATCAGTATCTGCTGTTCGAGTTAATGAAGTGCTTGTGACGGTAGCCGATATTAAGGATCCATCCTCGTCGTTATCAGGAGAAGGCACAAAAGGTCACGTGGAATTCCAAGAGGTAACATTCAGCTATCCTGGAGCGGAAATGCCAGCTATTTCAAATATTTCTTTCTCGATGAAACCTGGTGAGGTAACAGCTATTATTGGTGGAACAGGCTCCGGAAAGTCGACACTTATTAACTTGATTCCGCGCTTTTATGATGTCGATAGTGGTAAAGTTCTTGTTGATGGAATCGATGTAAGGGAAATGGCACAAGAACAGCTTAGGGAAAAGATTGGGTTTGTCCCACAGCAATCAGTACTATTTACCGGGACAATCACAGAGAACATTCGTTATGGGAAAGAAAATGCAACGGCAGAAGAGGTCGATCATGCTGCCGAAATTGCCCAGGCGAAAGAATTCATTTCAAACATGCCAGAAGGTTTTGATGCGGTAATTGCCCAAGGGGGAACAAATGTTTCCGGAGGACAGAAACAGCGGTTATCCATCGCACGAGCCCTCGTTCGAAAGCCGGAAATTTATATATTTGATGACAGCTTTTCCGCATTGGACTTTAAAACAGATGCCAAGCTTCGTGCTGCATTAAAAGGTGAAACTGGCAATTCAACGGTATTAATCGTGGCACAACGAGTAAGCACCATTATCGACGCTGATCAGATTATTGTGCTAGATAATGGTGAGGTTACTGGTATCGGGAAACATAAAGAATTGATGGAATCGAGTGCGGTTTATCGCGAGATTGTGATGTCACAGCTGTCAGAGGAGGAAATCGCATGAGTAAGGAACCCAAAAATCAAGAATCTGGGGCGCGCAAACTTGGCCCTGGTGGTGGATTTGGTCCGATGGGAATGGGCATGCCTGTCCAAAAAGCAAAGAATTTTAAAGGAACGCTAAACAGATTAATCAGCTATTTGAAGCCTTATAAATTACAGCTTCTTTCCGTATTAATTACTGCTATTATCAGTACGATTTTTGCAATTGTCAGCCCTAAAATAATGGGGAAGGCAACCACAAAATTATTTGAAGGTTTGATGATGAAGCTCAGAGGAGTTCCTGGGGCTAAAATAGATTTTGAGTATATCGGTCAAATTATTATTTTACTAATAGGTCTTTATATATTGAGTGCGATTTTTGCCTATTTACAACAATATATCATGGCTGGTGTCGCACAAAAGACAGTTTATAATCTCCGTAAAGAAGTGGAAGAAAAGCTTAACAGGCTGCCGTTAAAATACTTTGATTCACGTACCCATGGGGAAATTCTAAGCCGTGCGGTCAATGATGTCGATAATATCAGCACAACCTTACAGCAAAGTTTAACCCAGTTGATTACCTCAGTGGTTACAATTATTGGAGTAATCATCATGATGCTATCAATCAGTCCATTGATGACATTGATCGTGATTGTGACACTGCCGTTAAGCGGTGTAGCGATTGCAAAAATCGCCAAAAAATCACAACTGTATTTTAAAGGCCAGCAAAAATCACTAGGCGAGCTAAATGGTCATGTAGAAGAAATGTATACAGGACATAAGGTAGTAAAAGTATTTGGCCATGAACAGAAATCGATTGACAAATTTGAAGGAATTAATGAAACCCTCTATCAATCAGCCTGGAAAGCACAGTTTGTTTCTGGAATGATTATGCCGCTTATGTCATTTATCAATAATATTGGCTATGTCCTTGTATCCGTCGTTGGTGGAATCTTAGTCACTAAAAAAGCGATTGAAATTGGTGATATTCAGGCCTTTATCCAATATGCGCGGCAATTTTCTCAACCAATTGCACAAACAGCGTCGATTGCCAACGTGATTCAATCAACTATCGCAAGTGCCGAACGTGCGTTTGAAATATTAGATGAAACTGAAGAGGTCCCAGAAGCGGTTGCTGCAAAAGTGATTTCTACTCCGAAGGGTGAAGTAACATTTGAACATGTTACTTTTGGCTACGAGGAAAATGAAATCTTAATCGAAGATATGCAAATTGATGTGAAATCTGGCCAGACGGTTGCAATTGTCGGACCAACAGGGGCAGGGAAGACCACACTTATTAATTTGTTAATGCGGTTCTACGAGATTCATTCCGGTCGAATTTTGATTGATGGTATTGACACGAGAGATTTAAAAAGGGAGCATCTAAGGAGTTTATTCGGTATGGTGTTACAGGATACCTGGCTGTTTAACAGTACGATTTTTGATAATATTGCGTACGGAAGGGAAGGGGCAACAAAAGAGGAAGTGGTGGCAGCGGCCCAAGCAGCCAATGCGGACCATTTTATTCGAACTCTTCCAGACGGTTACGATACGATTTTGAACGAGGAAGCATCCAATATTTCTCAGGGCCAAAAGCAACTGTTAACTATTGCCAGAGCGATACTCGCGAATCCAGCGATTCTAATACTTGATGAAGCAACAAGTAGTGTAGATACCCGCACAGAGGTACAAATTCAAAAGGCGATGAACCATTTAATGAAAGGGCGCACAAGCTTTGTTATAGCACACAGATTGTCGACGATTCGTGATGCCGATTTAATCCTTGTGATGAATAATGGAAGTGTGATTGAAAAAGGAAATCACATCGAATTACTTGAAAAAGGCGGCTTTTATGCAGATCTGTATAATAGTCAGTTTACTGGAAGCAATTCGATGAAAAATGTAGGATAAAAAAATGCGTTTGGAGAGCATATGAGCTTTCTAAACGCATTTTTAATTTTGCAAAGTGAAAAATATTAAAAAATTTTATTCCGTCTCATTTTCTTAAGTATACTTTGCAATTGAGATTATTTCATTTTTTTGTTACATAATAATATTATGTAAACTGATAAAATAAAAAAATAACTGCCTTTTTACAGACAGTCATTATTAATCCAGTTGTTCTTTTGGCATATCCATTTTATCAACAGCAATTTTTAAATCATCATTTTTAATATGAGTGTAAATCATTGTGGTTTGGATCGATGAATGACCTAATTGACGTCTTAATTTAGGAACATCATTGATTTCAGCATGGTATCTGGTCGCAAAGGAATGCCTTAGTTTATGTACGGATAATGATGGTTTACCGAATGCTGTGGCATATTTTTCAATTAATTTTTCAACAGATCTTCCCGTTAATCTTCGTGATTTTCCTTTTGGTCCAATGAGTGCAGAAATAAACAACGCCTTATTGGTCTTATCAACCTGGTACTTAGCAGATCTAATCGACAGATATTCTTCCAGATCAGCCATTGCAACCTGACTAAAGAAGACAAATTGTTCTTTATTACCTTTTCGAATGACCCTTACACAATACTTACTAAAATCGATATCATCTAATTCAATCCCTACTAATTCCGAAAGACGAAGTCCAGAACCAAGGATTAATGACACAATCGCCGTATCACGTTCTTTATTTAATTGATAAAAGTTAAAGATTTTTTTGTTATTTTTGTTGATTTCGCCATAATCATTAGCAACAAAGAGGCGAAACTTCTCATATTCATCGCCAAGAAGGATTTTGCCTTCCATTTTATTTGCTTTTGTTTCCATGCTGTCTTTTACTTCATTAAATTCAATTTTTGCCATGACATTTCGATTAATGTATGGCTTTAAATCCGGTGTTTCAGCAATGTTTTGCATGTAATTAAA
Source organism: Bacillus sp. ISL-75 (assembly GCF_018613095.1). Lineage (NCBI taxonomy): Bacteria > Bacillati > Bacillota > Bacilli > Caryophanales > Bacillaceae > Bacillus > Bacillus sp. ISL-75. The sequence continues at coordinate 146,891 of NZ_JAGGQX010000030.1, read as the reverse complement.
TAGTGATTTTAATGCAGATAATTTCCGGTTTACGGTGAGTTCTTTATTATTTAATTGATAATGGAGATAGTTTAAAAAACTTTCAACCTCTAAAACTGTCATTTGCTCCAGACGTTCCAAAGGAATATCTTTGACGTTGCCAGACACTAATTGCTCGCTGATCATCCAGTTGAAGAAGATTTTATAATCATGACAGTAATTATATAAGGAAGCCGTCGAAAGTTTTCTGAGTTTGTGGTTTATGTATTCATCAACATACCACGGTAATTCGTTAAGTATGGTTTGCAATTTTTTATAATTTGTTAGTTTATCCTGATTTACCATAAAATCACCCCACTTCTATATTTTACATAATTGAGTTTATTACGTCAAATTTATATTTTACGTAATTATGTAAAATGAAGTTCATGACCTCCCTTTTTCTTTGCAACAAAAAGTTTTGTCCAGCGACACAAATCTACCTTCAATTGCGACATAAATATGCCTACATGTGACACAAATATGCCTACATATTCTACAGCGAACCAATTTTTATAGATGAATGATGACACAAATTACCCCACAAAATATACAGTGCGTCACAAATCTGCCTTCATAAGCTACTGTGCGACACAAATGTACCTACATCGTAAACGACCCAAATGTACCTACATAAATCAAAGTATGAAATAGATGTAATGTTTTGTAAAATGACCACCCCCTTTCTTAAACCTTAATCTTTTCACTTATTATGTATTCATAGAATTTTCGCTGGATAAAATAATCTGCCAAATAAGAAATCAGTTTGTTTTTGCCCTTTTTTTGTTCCCCCTAAGTTAGGACAAAAAATAAAAAGCCTACCATCTCATACTCAAAAGAGACGACAGGCTTACCCACGTGGTACTACTCTAAATAAACATAATCGATCGACAGCTGCTATATCTATGGATTAATTACCTTGTTATCTTTTTTGCTTTTCGCCTTTAAATGACATATCAGATAGCTCCATTTCAATGGGAAAGTTGTTAGCTTCTTTATTATTATTAATTGGTAAAAATAAAGGGGTGTAATTTATATTTTGTTTCAAATACCGATTATCATATTTAACATTTGCATGATTATCTATATTTAAAGATAATCTTACTTTCTCATTTAGATAACATAGTGGGTTTTTGTTTAATCCACTTAAAACCTTCTCTTTTTGTAATTACTGTTTTGTCAATTGGATAACTAACAAATGATATTATTATAATAAGGAGATTCCTTAATAACCTCCCTAATCATATTGATTATTTGATTCATCTAAAAGATCAATTAATTCTGATTTTCTACTTCTATGTCTTTTAAAAGGCACGAGTTTTGGCGTAGTTTTTGAATTATAGAAAGGACATATACTATTATCAATAGAAAGATTGGAAAATAAATTATTCCAAATATAGAAATTTGCAAAATCTCTTTTTTTATTTGGAAACGATATTAATACAACTGGATTATTAGCAAAGTCAGAAGGTAATATATTATATAAATACCGTTCATTTACTAACTCCTTGGAGTGTTCTATCCACCTACAAAAATGGTTAAGAATAAGATGTGCCATTACTCTGTTTATTACTCTTGAGGTGATTGTATATTTTTGAACTAAAGATAAGCCAGGAAACCTAAATAATTTATTAGAGAGATCAGTTAAGTATTCGTAATCTTGTATCGAAGCAACAACTGCATCTCTGTGTAACCAATAGCTAATTGCTTCTATATCATTGTCAACCCTCCAATATTCATCTAACCCTTCAACATGCTGCCTCCATTGAACATAGGCTATTGCAAACGGACATAAATGATCAGTTGGTTGCTTCCTTACTAAATATTTAATGCAATTTTTATGGCCTTTGAGAAGCTTTTTTCGAATGTGTCTTGCTATTGCTTTATAAACTGAAATCGAAGAGGCATGTATTTTTCTATAGACTGCTGCTGTTTGGTAGGTATTATTTACACTTGGATCCCCATTCGCTGTTAATACGGTTTGTATGTTTGTGTGCTTTTCTGAAAACTGATAATCATTTATTACTGTTATAAATTTATCTATCAGGTTACAATCATAAACACTTTTAAAGATGCTATCGCTAAATTCAATGTTCTTTAACTTTTCACGCTCAGTATTTGACAAGTTTAGCCACATTTGAAGATTACTAGAACTAATTTTAATAGGGTAATTTTCAACATTATTAAATAGCCTATATCTGAGGTTTTCTTCTGATGAAAATAAATAGCCGCATTTGCACTGAAAAGGTTTTAAAAAATATTTATCATTCAGCTCATATGGAATTATCACTTTACAATTAGGGCATTTATTTTCCAGTTCCTCATAATGAAAAGGACATTTGTTTAATAAGTTAAATTGATGAAAAATACTATGGTAATGTTGATTAATACATATGGGACAAAAATTTAATTCCTTCTTCAAAAAGAACCCCTCGTTTTTTTTAAAACCGCATACTAATTTTTGTAATTGTGTTTTGGTGACCTCTTTAATTGGTATTCCAAGAATATGCTTGGTTAAAGAGTCATCAAACGCACTTAATGTATATAAGTCCCTGTTTTTCCTACTCCAAATATTACTCTTTTTTTGTTTTATAGCAGTTGTTCCCAATATTCTAAAAACATCCGAATCAGTAAAAGAATTAAAAAATTTAAACTTTTCGAGTATGCTCCAGGCGGATTCGTAATTAGAAATCCACCTAGAATTCCATATATATTCTTTTTTTAGAACGGAAGTTTCTATGTTTAACAATTTTGTCAAAAACTCATCCACTCCCTTTTAAACAACTGGATTGAAAAGTTGTTCAACATAACCTGAATATAAAATGCTTTCTTCCAATTGGTCTTTAGTTAATTGATCAATATCCTCACCATCTGCTCCATAATGTATGAGTAAATACTCTATGGTCGATGTCAAGTATTGCATTGGAATTTCAATAGGTCCGTATATTTTTTCTCTTTGCCTTATATTATTGAAAGCTTCGAATAAATCTTCGGCATACTGATACAATCTAAAACCGTTTTCGTATAATTTTGGAAAAAAATATTGAGTATAAGTACAGCCGCTGTCATTAGGGTATTCAGACTCCTCGTCATACCCTGTTATACAAGTTTTTAGATCATCAATATTTTTTATACCACTAAATTTGTGTTCATGTACCATAAAACGACCGATTATTTGAGATTTGCTTGCATTTTTAAGTGCCCCTTTTTTTCCTTCTAATTCCTCTTCTTGGCCTACCAAAATCACACTCATGTCAATATTAACTCGATCAAGCTCATTATAAACATCCATTAACCATCCGAAATGACTATCATGTAAATGCTGGGCTTCATCTATAATCATTACGATTCTTTTTTCTTCAGAAGACTGTCCTTTATAATACAGATGATTGAAAAGTCGATCTCTTTTGGCACTTGCTGTACCACGAGATGGCTCACTATGATTAACATTTCTAAGCAAATCTTCAAAAAAGACGTTTTCATTTGCAGTTTTATACTGGCGACAAATAATTAGAAAAATTTGCAGTTTTGAGCCCAATTCGATTGGGAGTTGCTGCATCATGAGTTTTATTGCTCTTGTTTTGCCAATCCGAGGTCTTCCGTAAATTAAACCACCAGGTGTTCGTTTGCTCAACCACCAAATAACTTTTTCGTACATCCGATTAATTTCATTGGTAGCTAACATATATTTTCCAGTATAAATTGGATGTGATCTTGGCTCAACAATGGGTCTATCCGTTATTATGTTTGTACCCAATCCTTTCACACTCCTAAATTTAATAATTATATGTTTTAAAAAATTTACGGGTAGTAGGTTCTCTTTTTGTATTCTGTGCTTGTCGTTGAGGTAAATGATTTAATGTTGTTTCTGGAGGTTTAGGAGGTGTTTGCTCAACTTTTCCTAGGTATTCTTTTCTTAAGTCTCTTTTTTGAGCAGCGAGTTCATTCCTCGCCTTCCTGCTATTTTTTGCATTTTTTTCTAAATACGTAAGGAAGATTTCAATGGGGTCATCTTGGTCAGTAAAATGAATCAATTTTTTCTTTTTGAGTTTGAAGATTTCCTTTCGAGTTTTAAGGGAATGCTTTCTAATTCCCCATCTTCCTTGAGCTTGTAGAAATCCTAATTCTGATCCGTCTGGAAGGTATGCCCGTATTACTCGTAGGTCATCAATATTTACCAATAAATTAAGTTCTGTTCCAATCAACCATGCACTTTGAGAAAGTACTTCATTTTTATAAACGGCATTCTCGAAGTTAATATAAGGTCTTCTTCCAGTTTTTATACTTCCCACAACCGTTCTCTTTGCTTGAATTTGATAAAAAGTTGCTTCGTTTCTTTTACTTTCTTCTAAAAATCGAATAGGTCCTCCTTTTAGAATGTATTGGTCCATCGCATCAAGCGGCGATATAAAATTAAGGGATGTATTAGGTTCACCGTTATACTCAGCAATTAGTACCTCTACTAATTCTTCTAATTCCATTTCCGTACACTCAAATGCTATTGCAGCTTCTTTTGCATTTTGCCGTTTAGGATCATTCGGATTGCTGCCAGTTGTGTTAGGTAATCTATGGAAACCGTTTACTTCTAAAATACCAAAAAATCGTTCTATAAATGGTCTTCGAACGGGAGTGGCAACAGGTCCTGCATTAACTGAACAATTCACTACGTTTATAAGTCTATCTTTAACTATTTCAGCTAAGTTTGCCTTGGCGTTATCATACAAAAGTTCATCCCATACCGCCCATTTACATTGTTCAAACTTTGAGGAATGGAACCCTCCAGTTGGTGATATTTTTAGGCCAGGTATCATAAAATGAAAATCCTCTTTTGGAACAACAGCGTTTTTTATACAACGTAAAACATCCTCAGAAGAGTATTCCTTCCGTATACAAATGTGGTACCCTAAAATTAACTTTGTTGCTTCGTCTATAATGGACAATAACCAAATGCGGTCAGTTATCTGTACGTCCTCTGTTCCATCGGGATTTTTTATTTTAATGGCCATCATCAAATCAATTTTATGGCCATCAAATTCAACCCTTTGAAAAGGCCTAGTTACTGGATCATTTTTTTCTCCTATCCCAGTTGAATTTGCCAGGTTTAATGCAGAATCACCATAACGTTTTGCACCCTGACTAAAATGCTGTTTTTCAAGATTTTTAACATACCTCTCTAAAGCCCTTTTTCCTCGATCATTTGTGATAAGCGGATATTGGTCATTTTTTATTCCTTCTTTGCGGCAAAAATCAACAAACTTTTTATGAAGATTCTTCTTACTAATGTTATTATCCCCTAGATTTTTCCCCCTCCCTAAATATGTGTTATCAATGAAGGTTTTTATATTGGAATATTTGTTTAAAAATAATGTAAATGCACCAGTCATTGTTTTTGTCAATCAAAAAGTTGACCACCTCGCTAATGAAAAAATTGACCACCCACAGTCATAAAGTACCCCCAACTTTAGTGGTAAAGTTTTTGGTTAGCGAAGTTGGGGGGATGATACTATTGTATTTGGGATTTTAATGATTCTTTAAATCTGTAGCTATCACCATTCATGACTAGAATGTGAGAACGGTGAGTTAAGCGATCGACTAGTGCAGCAGTCATTTGTTCGTCACCAAAAACTTGGGTCCAATTAGAGAATTCAAGATTACTAGTTATAATCATGCTTCCTTTTTCGTAACGAGAAGCACAAAACTGAAACAACAGTTGAGCACCAGCTTTACTAAAGGGGATATATCCGACATCGTCTAGAATAATTAAATCGGCCTTTAGCCAGCGCTTTTCTAGAGCTAATAGTTTCTTTTCAGATTGTGCCTCAAGAAGTTCATTACATAGCTGTGCTGCTGACCAAAATTGAACACTATTTAATAAAAATTACCGAAGATAAAAATCCTAAACATCATAATCAACAATTGCCTTATTTAGATGACCTTGAATCAAAGAATTTTAAGCCTGCTCCAGAATTCAAAGAGGATTTTGGTGAGAATTCTAAAATTTTTGTATTTAAAAACACCCCTTTCATGGTTTTTGATTGGTTGTTTGATTTTTATAACTATCCATTGCCTAAGAATGAAATAAGAGGTATTAGAACTTCTTTCAACAATTTTATTCGCCACAATGAAATAAAAAATTTCAATGATTTTATTAACTGTAAGAAAATTCGGGATTCTTTTTATGACAGTGTATACTCTAAAAATATTAAAAAATACACATTTATTAATAATAATAATATTAGTCTTTGCATGATGCATGCCCCTGTGCGAGTTTTGTCATGTCAAGAGAAAAGTGCTACCCTATTAACTGGTGACCTAAACTTAGAAAAAAATGATATATTTATCAATTTTAATGAAAAATATAGTTATATAAAATTTAAATTAAAAGTCTTTTTTATTCCACATCATGGTTCTAGATTAAACTGGAATGATAAACTGGTGTATTACTGTAAAAACACCTTATCTATTGCTACAGTAGCATCTAGCTCTAAGTATGGACATCCTGATTTTGAAGTGATTTCAAAAATCTTTTTATCCAAAAATGACGTTGTATGTATTACTGAAGAATTTGATAGTTATAAATACATTGTAGATCAGAAGGCACCTGTTTCAGCATTAAGCACGAAACCAGGATCAACTAAAGGGAAAAATGATTGGGGTTGGTATAAATCTGATGTACAAGTTAGATTAATATCAACAGATTCAAGTGGATCTGGTGTGGCTAACACAGAATACCGTATAAATAGTGGGACATGGAATCCTTACAAAGGGGCCTTTACTCTAACTACGGATGGAACGTACACAATCGATTATCGAAGCACAGACAATGCTGGAAATACCGAACTTTATAAAAGAAAAACGATTAAGTTGGATAAAACCGCACCCACCTTAAATATTATTCTAGACAAAACATCATTGCCAGCCAATCAAAAGATGGTTCCAATTGCTGTTAAAATTAATCGTCTCGATGCCACATCAGGTATTGATTCCGTAGTGTTAAAATCCATTACAAGCAACGAATTACTTCAACCTAATAATATTATTCAAAAAGCAAATTATAATAAACCTATTACTGGTTTAGCTGATTCCTTTGAACTGCTTGCTGATCGATTAGCTAATGGAAATGAACGAGTATATACGATTACTTATACAGCTACGGATAAGGCGGGAAATGTGGCAACTGAGAGTGTTACCGTAACAGTATCATGACCAATCTAATAAATAAATTATATAGTGAATAAGACAGATGAATTGTGGAAGCAATAGTAATGAAAAAGGTACAATAATACAACAAAAGAAAAGGAACCATACTGGGTCCTTTTCTTTTGTTGTTTATGTCTTTAAACAAATTAAAAAAGAGTAAATAAAAGACTCTAACTAGGAAATATATTCAACGAACGATGGGATACGTAATAAACCCTGTTTCGTATAATTTCTAAATTTTACTTTACACTGTATTTCTGGCTTGATGAAAACAAACTTCTTATCTTCTCCGATTATTAAATCTTGGTATCTAGCATAGAACTTCATCTTTTCTTTTTGGGTAATGAATTCCATTATACCTGAAGGTTTTAGATTATCCCCTTCATAAGTGCTTAATAGAAGGCCAAAATCATCTTTCCTTAACCCTGTTATATAGACATCTGCATATTTATAATTAATCACTTTTAACCAGTCGTGCGTTCGCTTGTTAACTTGGTACGTAGAATTGGCCTTTTTAAGCACTATACCCTCTAAATCATGCTGCTGAACAAGATTAAAGTACTCTTCCCCATGTCCAACCATCCACTGCACCATGACGATTTCATTTGATTGAGGTAAGAAAGATTCCAAAAGATTTTTTCTTTCTACTAAAGGCAGGTTGGTAACTTTGTCTCCTGCATAATAAATAACATCAAAAACACAATATTGAAACCTAAGATTAGACTTATTAGACTGAAACCTCTCCATTGCTGCCTCAAAATCAGGCTTTCCATCTTGGTCTGGTACGATAAGCTCCCCATCCAAAACTGTCCCATCAGGAATGTCAGCGTCTAGTAACTCAGGAAACCTTCCTGTGACCTCATTATAATGTCTCGTATATAATCGTACCTTTCCATTAAACTTGGAAAGTATTAAACGAATCCCATCTAATTTCAATTCTGGGCTCCATAAAAATGTAAGGAAAATTTATAGAATAAATAAGAAGATAATGCACTAAAAGTAACGAGTCAGCACTTGGGGAGTAAGAAAGATCTCTTATTTAGGGTCCTGAAAGTGTTTGCTCTGAGTTCGTCCCGATATTGCAACCTAAGTGAAACAACTGATATTAGTAATGGGGGTTTTATCAACAAAGGGTCTTCATCTGTTGACCCTTTGTTGTGAGGATTAAAATTGTTTACTTAAGCTCAGGCATATTAGAAATAACTCATCGAATCATATGACTTGATGCATTCTTTTATAATTTATTATACCATTCATCATCAACAGATTCTAACCACTCAGTTTCACCTGGTGTCATTGCTAAGTGTACAAACCAACTGTCTTTTGTGGCACCATGCCAATGTTTTACATTCGGCGAAATGTTGACCACATCCCCTGTTTTGAGTAAACGAGCTGGTTTTCCCTCTTCCTGATACCAACCTTCACCACCAGTAACTAACAAAACTTGCCCAACTTTGTGTGAGTGCCAGCTATTGCGAGCTCCTGGAGCGAAGGTTACATTACCGATCGCTGTATTTAGCGGGGTTGGATCGGTAAAAACCATTTGTAAGTAAGCATCGCCTATAAAGTTTGCTTCAACTTTTTGTCCTAAAGGAAAGATTGTGCTATTTTTTAATTGTTCATTTTTCATTTTTTAATTCCTGCCTTTTTTTAATGTAAAAGGTTATTAATCCCGTTTTGTATCATACTTCATCCATAACCCACCATCGTCCAGTTTTTCTATTTCCTTTAAAAAGAAATTTACTGGTTTGGGTTTATTGAGAAAAGAACTCGTTTCAAATAGCGTCACAGAGTTAGATGCAGCATCTGCGATTGGAACTAAAACGAGGCTTAATTCATCAATTAACCCTTCATTTAAAAAGGAGCCATTTAGAAAGCCTCCACCTTCTAACATTAACTTATCGATGGAAAATAGCTTTTTTAGCTTTTCCACTACTAGACTAAAGTTTAATCGCTCTTTTCCGCCGAAAATAAAAGAAATTCCTATCTTTTTTAGATGTGCCAAATATGCATCAGATACTTGCTCCGTAAGGACTTCTACTATATGGTCCTCCGATCTGTACTCATTCCATGGTTTAATTGTATTTTCCGTCCATCCTAATTTCCCAGAGGTGTCCACTGCTACGACATATGTTTTAGCATCTTTATTTGCTACGTAATCAATTCTAGGGAACGTCTCAATGTTTTCTTGTGCTAAATCTAATATATTTCCGAAAGTAAAGTGTTCCTCCATGGTAACCCTGCCACACATCCATGCTTCGCTTTCGTATCGTCCATGTATTTTTTCGTATTCATCTGTAAAATATGCTGCTCGTTTCACTTTCAAATAATCTCCAATGATTTTCCCATCCAATGAAGTTAGCATGTGACAGATTATATATGGTCTTTCCAATGTCATTACCCCTTCTTCAGCTTTCCAACTAGTGATGGATAAAAGCTCACACCTTAATAAAAGGTTGATTGAAATTTACTGGGGACTAAAATGCCTCATTTCTAATTGAGACAGCATTTTGAGATTCCTTTCATTATTCTTCTGGTTTTAGTGGTCCATAAAAATAGGAAGCCGTCGCTCCACCGTCAATAAGGAAATCAGACCCTGTGATGAAAGCTCCCTGCGGCATCATCAGCAGCTCAGCCACATTTGCAACCTCATCAGCTGTTCCTGGTCGTCGGGCAGGGCACTTGGCAAACATATTCTTATAGAACTCTCCTCTTGGACCATTGAACTCGTCTATAGCCAATGGCGTTACGATAATCCCTGGAGAAATGGAATTGATACGAGCGTCTTTTTCTCCCCAGCGTATAGATTCAAACATAACACGCTTTACATTGCACCGTTTCGCCATTTGATAAGCGTGCAACGTATCCTTGATATTTTCTGGCCGAAGGATTTCCAAACTAAGGAGTTCTTCAGTTGGTGTCGTTGCTAGTTGTTCATCAATTTCAACTCCCAATTGAGGCATTCTATGTCCAGACTGACTGGATATTGTTACACCAACGCCTCCAGGAGCTATGACCTTTCCTACTTCCTCCATCAATACTGCAGTTCCGTACAAATCCACCTTCAAAATTGTTTCAATAGGTGCCTGACTAGGTGATACGCCAGCTGCATTGATAAGAGCAGTGATTTCACCATACTTCTGACCTTCTGCAATCAAATTTAAAATAGATTCTCTGGAAGAAATGTCCGTTTCGACAGGTACCCCATCAAATCCAGCTTCTTTCATAATTTTTGTAATAGCCTTGGCATTATCTAGGTTCTTATCACCAACAATAATTTTCTTACCAAAACCGATTCTTCTAGCTATCGCCATGCCAATCTGTCCAGCACCTGTCCAAAGTACAACATCTTTCATTGTATTTCCTCCTTATTTTTATTCTAGGTTCAAGTTAATTTAAAATCGTCTTACCGTTCCTGTGATGTTGGACGGATGATCATTTCATTAATTGCTACATCAGCTGGCTGTTCAATAGCAAAAGCAATGGCACGGGCTATTGAATCAGCATCAATCGCACCTTCATAGATTTTATCGATACCTGGTTTCAGATCCATATCTGTAATTGAATTTGTTAATTCAGTCGCAACTGCTCCTGGTGAGATAATGGTGGAACGAATATTGTTTCCAGCCTCTTCTTTACGAAGACCTTCCGAAATAGCACGTACAGCATGCTTCGTTCCAGCATAGACAGTACTACCAGCTCCTACAACGTGCCCTGCTACAGAAGAAACGTTAATAATATGACCTGATTTTTGTTCCCTCATCGTTGGAAGAACAGCAGCAATAGCATAAAGTACGCCTTTGATATTTACATCTATCATCTTGTTCCAATCATCCACCTTTTTCTTATAAAGAAACGAATGTGGCATGACTCCTGCGTTGTTGACTAAAACATCTATTTTTCCAAACTCTTTAAGAGTTAACTCGGCCAGCTCTTCCATTTGTTCATGAGAAGTGACATCTGTTATCTTATAAATTGCTTGACCACCACTATTTTGAATCTCTTCTTGCAATTTCTTTAAACGATCTTCACGGCGAGCTGCTAAAACCAATTTCGCACCCCTAGATGCAAGTTCCTTTGCAGTAGCCTCGCCAATCCCACTAGAAGCACCAGTAATGATAACAACTTTTTCTTGAATATTAGACATATTACATACCATCCTTTCAACAAAAAATAAATATTAATACATTAATGAACTCACGTCTATTATTATAAATAGATATAGGATACTTACAATTGTTAAATCAACGCAAATTGTTAATTAGTGAACAAATCAATATAAACTGTTAATTATCTTTTAAATATTTGGTGACTTTTCATGACTTAAGTGAATAGAAGAATCCAATATTCAATAATCATAAAAAACTGTAATCCTAACTTATTGACGTAAGAAAACCGCCTCTACAAAAGCGGTTTATTTTCCAAAGAGTCATTATCGTCTTGCATATATAGTAGTACGTTTAAATGGTACTTTTGCATTTGGAACATTTAAAGCATCATTCATAATTGTATTTTATTGATTAATAAAGACCACTCAATCTTTTCTTGAATACACCAAATGATTCCAATTAACAATAATAGATTTACCTCTATCATGGTTTGTATACATATGATAATAAACACTTTGATAAGATTTGTTCATTATTAGACAAAGTAAATAAATTTATCAATTATCTTTAAGAAAGTTTGTTGATTCTATATTGTATAAAGCGGAGGAAAGCAAGGCAGTGATAAGATTAAGACACTTGATTCCCCAAGTTTTAGTGCTATATTTTTTAATAAAACACTGGTTTATCGCCTTCCGTATTTGGTTTACTAACACCCCAACTGCGACGAACACCCCATTCTGGAGATTCGGCTATTTTGACAACCAAAGCGGCAATACTTTTGCGGGAAACCTCGGTTCCCAAGAGAGGTTCACCCTTTTCCGTTATTTCGTAATCCACTTCGTTTTTGTTGGTGAACCAAGTACATCTTAAAATAGTATAATCAATATCTGAGGCTTCAAGAACGCTTGCGGCTTTCCGCCAATGTTCCATTCCTTTGCCAACCATATACTTATTCCATTCCCCGAACTTGCCAGGTACTTCATCATAAATTCCTAAAATATTAATAAAAATACCCCTTTTAACACCAGTGGCATTCATTGCATCGATTATATTTTGAGTTTTTTGAACAATATCAGAGCCACCAATATTAGCATACACAACATCTTGCCCAGCCATCGCTTCTTTCAACTTAGAAACATCATTCACGTCACCTTCTATGACACGTTCCCGACCTAGATCAACGATTTTTAGTCTTCTTGAGTTACGTAGATAAAGTGTCAACTGAGCATCAGTTTCCTTTAGAAATAAATTAATAGCATTACGTGCAACTTGGCCATTTGCACCAAGGATTAAAACATTAGTCAACATAAACCCTCCTCCATATTTTCAGAGTGTAAATTGATGAATAAGCTGCCCTATAAAAAAGTCGAGCAACGCATATTAAGTTTTTTTCTTTTTAAAATTTATCATTATTTATCATCCATTATTAATTGCCGACTTGGCATTCGTTGAGAACGAACGAGAAAGAATAAAGAGGACAGCAGCACACACGACTGATGCTGCACTAATCCAAGTGATTGCCATAATCGTTAAACTTCCAACAGCAATTCCTCCGATACCTGCTCCCGCAGCAAAGCCAAGTTGAACGAATGAACTGTTCAGACTAAGGACAATTCCAGATGCTCCTGGAGCTAGCGACACTAGATTAAAGTTCTGAACCGCCCCAAACGTCCAACAAGCTATCTCCCATAGCATTAATAGGATAACGGTGGCAACTACCCATCCAGAACCACCAAGGGACAACAATACCATAGCAAGAACTTGGATGAACATAGATCCTATAAGTGTGCGGAATGCACCAATTCGATCTGCAAAAAGCCCGCCTGTTTTGGAGCCAATCACACTTGCAATGCCCATTGCGAAGAGAATGAAACTTATTTCAAACTTTGGCGGAATAACAGCAGTCAGAAAGGGTGTGATATACGTATCAATAATCGAAAATCCAATAAAAACAAATAAAGTGACACAAAGAGTGACTGCGAGCTGCGGATTTTTCAAGAAGGCTAGTCTCTCGCCCAGAGATATGGCTCCTCCGCCTTCCATGTCTGGAATCGTTCGAGCGACAACGAAAAGTGCGAGTAAACAGAAAATGCCGATAATCCAGAAGATTGTCTTCCAATCATATGACGCAGCAATAATGCGTCCGATGGGAACTCCAAATACAAGGGATGAGCTAAATCCCATCGAGATGTTGGACATCGCCCCTCCTTGCTTCCCAGGGGCAGCTAGCTTCGCAGCAATGTCATAGGCTGTGACAATAAACATTCCTGTTCCGACCCCCATTATGACACGAGCTGCCATTAGTAAACCGAAGCCTGGAAGAGTGATCGTTGATATGATGCCAATCAATATTATGGTAAGAGCCAATAATAATTGCTTTCGTTGTTTCATTTTTGCAATAGCAATCATGACAATAGGTGTTCCGATTGCGTTAGCGAGTGCGAATGCAGTAACTAGCTGTCCTGCAGTGGGTATTGAGACATTTACTGAATGAGCAATTTTATCTAACATACCTACTATTCCAAATTGCGAAGTGCCTACAAAGAAGCTAATGAGTGTCAGCATGTATATCTTCCAAGAATTATTCATTAATGTTGTATTTCAACTCCTTATTAATCATTATTATTATGTGTTTCAACTTCGCTTTATAATGATGTCCCAAATGAAACGCATTCCATTTCCATACCAAAGATGGGTCAACCAATTGATTAACCCATCTTTCATTAGAGTAGACTATTACAATGTAGACATGTCGATAACGAAACGATAACGTACATCACTTCGAAGAACACGCTCATATGCTTCGTCCACTTGTTCAGCATTGATTACTTCAATCATTGGTGCAATGCCATGCTCAGCAGAGAAATCCAGCATCTCTTGTGTTTCCCTAATTCCACCAACATTCGAAGCGGCAATACTGCGACGGCCAGCGAATAGGGAGAAAACATTGTACTGATCTGGCTTGTTTGGTAAACCTACATTTACAAGTGTTCCATCTACGTTAAGAATGGATAGATACGCATCAACGTCGATATTCGCAGACACTGTGTTTAAAATAAGGTCAAATTGTCCTGCCAACTCAGTGAATGTAGCAGGATCACTGGTTGCATAATAATGATCTGCTCCAAAACCAAAGGCTTCCTCTTTTTTATTCATAGTCTGGCTTAGGACAGTAACTTCAGCACCCATAGTATGAGCGAATTGTACAGCTAGGTGGCCAAGACCTCCCATTCCTACAATCGCTACCTTTTTACCTGGGCCGACATTCCAATGTTTCATAGGAGAGTACGTTGTGATACCAGCACACAATAATGGGCTTGCCACAGCTAAATCCAAGCCGTCAGGAATAAGGACAACAAACTTGTCCTTTACAACGATTTTTTGACTATATCCACCGTATGTTAGTTCACCATCGTAGCCAATTGAATTAAATACTACGACAACACCCTTCTTACAAAATTGCTCCTCACCTCTAAGGCAGAATTCACATTCTCCGCAGGAGTCAACAAAGCAGCCAACACCAACACGGTCACCAACAGCGAATTTTGTAACTTCTGATCCTATGGCTGTCACAACGCCTGCAATTTCATGACCAGGAACCATCGGGAATACGCCCCTGCCAAAATCATTGTGTGCATTATGAATATCGGAGTGGCAGATTCCACAATACTTAATATCTATTAAAACATCATCTGGCCGTAAGTCTCTCCGTTCAATTGTCGTCTTTTCAAATGCTGCTTTTGCATTCGGAACACTTAAAACACGAGTCGTAATGTTTTGATGATTATTACACATGAGCACAACACAATCCTTTCCTGTTAAAACTAAAAAATTAGAGTTACATTAATTATTATTTGGAATATAAACACCCATACCTTAATGTACATCTGTTTATTATTATAAATAGATTCATCATGCTTACAATGGTCAAATCAATGGACATTGTTAATTAATGAACAAATCGATTTTAATTGTTCATTAACTTTAAGAAAATTTTCGTTAACCAAATTGTCTTCATACGCAAAAAGAAATGGGCTACCAATACGTAGCCCACTATGCTAAAAATTATCAATTAATCTTTTTGTTTAAATTGCCTGCAACTTAGTCCACTTTTCACTTATATATCTTTGGACGAAAATCATCGCCTTGACAATCCAATCAATAAACATAGCTACCCAAGTACCGAACATTCCCATGTGGAAATAGATGCTGAAAAGATAAGCCAACGCAATACGACAGAAAAACATGGATAAAATCCCAACGTACATCGGGAATTTGGCATCACCTGAAGCACGGAACGATACAGGTAAAGTGTAAGCAAGCGGCCAAATGATGACTTCAAATGCTGCATGCCACCAAACGATTTGTGTAGTCAATGATCTTGCAGTCTCCGATAATCCATAAACATTTAATATTGATGGGAGTAAAGCAAGTACCAATGCACAGCTTATTACTTGTGCAGCATACACAATACCCGTAATCTTTTTGGTGAAATATTTAGCCTGTTCATAATCCCCTGCACCAACACATCTTGCTATAATAACAGTCAGTCCAAGCCCAATTGCCATACCTGGCAGGACTTCAAACATCACAATAGTGCCTCCCACCGCATTAGCTGCAATAGCTGCCGTACCAAAAGTAGAAACAAGGCTGAGTACAACAATTCTTCCGAAATAGAACAAGCCGTTTTCTAATCCATATGGAACACCAATGCCTAAGATTTTTTTAATCATTGACCAGTTAAATTTATGCTTTAAACTTTTCTTTATATATAGTGGCTGCTTTTTGTTAAAAGCCAATGTAATAATAATTGCTGATGCCGCAACACGTGATAGAAGGGTTGGTATCGCAACGCCTTCCACTCCAAAGTGGAAGCCATAAATAAGAATGGCATTCCCCAATGCGTGAGCAATGTTCATGGCCAACATTACAAACATGGGCAGTTTTGCATTACCCATCGTTCGAAATATAGCAGCTCCAGCATTATATAGGGCAAGGAATGGAATAGATATAGCAGTGAACATCAGATAAGTATTTGCACTTGTACGTACTTCATCAGAAATCTCCCCAAACAGTCCATTTAATATTAGTGGTTTGATTAGATAGATAATCAGCATGATGATAATAGAAACTGCACCAGCAAACCATACCAGTTGATTGGCCGCTTCTCTTGATTCTTCCATCTGCTTTCTACCCATGTATTGTCCCGCAATTACTGCCCCACCTGTTGCTAGAACAGCAAACAAACTAATAAGCAAAGCCATAACAAAGTCTACAAGGGAAACCCCAGATACTGCAGATTCACTTACGTGGGCTACCATAATGGAGTCTGCCAATCCCACCAGATATTCTAAACCTTGCTCTATAATAAGTGGCACAAATATTATGAATAAATCCCTATTTGTAAATAACTTTGTGGATGGCAACGATAAAGAATTCTGTTGCAAGTTAATCCCCCCGATTTTATTGCATATTTACATAACTCTAGTTGTTTTTAAATTAAATATTGATTCATTAATGAACAACTGTATATAATTATAAACGGATATAGGATGCTTACAATTGTTAATTCAACTCAATATGACTAGTAATGAACAAATCAATTAAAATTGTTCATTATCTTTTAAGAAAGTTTGGTGAACCTTAAAATGCCTAAAGTAGATAGAAGAATAGCCAAAAGCCAAGAAGCCATAAAAAAAGCCTTGATTGAGCTAATGGCTGAAAAAAATTTCGATGACATTACCATTCAGGACATTTCCGATCACGCAAATGTTAGCCGAGGAACCATCTATCTTCATTACGTGGATAAGTTTGATCTGCTGGATAAGCTCATTGAAGAACATATTAACGAAATGGGAGAAATCTGCGAAGCGACCTCCGCTGCAGAATATACAGAAGCGAATCTGCCTTGGTTTGAATACCTTAAAAGTCATTATTTATTCTTTTCAACGATGCTAGCGAGCAAAGGTGCTCCTTCTTTCCGTAGTCAGTTCCATAAGTTTCTCATTGGAGAGTTCAAGGATGAAGTGGATACAACAAAAGGAAAAAACCAAGGATTAAATGAAGATGTAATTCTTCAATTTATTGTTACTTCATATGTTGGGATTGTGGAATGGTGGATCACCAATGGGATGCCTTATCCACCTCAAGTCATGGCAGAACAGGTGGGACTTTTGTTAGAGAGGAATCTATAATAAGCATTGAGTGATTCCTCCTAAAAAATGACTATATCGAGTTTTTTATAAAAGAAAAACCTAAATCACAAAATAGGAGACTTCAAAAGCCTCTCTTATTTAGCGATTTAGGTTTTGTCTGAATGACCAGTAACAATCCATTTGGTTTTGCCTGTATCGATTTAGTATTTTGAACTTCTATATATAATTATAAACAGAAACAAAATGCATGCAATTGCCAAATAATCTTGTTTCGTGAAATAATTTACAAATCAATTAAATTTGTAAATTATCTTTCAATTAGCTTATTTTAATTAGAAATGTGTTTCGTCAATATCGATTTTAGATAAAGCTAAATTTAGGTTATCTAATTCTTCTTTTGTTAACTCTATATCAGCACCGCCTAAGTTTTCTTCCAGTCTGTGTAATTTTGTAGTACCTGGGATTGGAATAATAAATGGTTTTTGAGCTAATTCCCATGCTAATACAACTTGGGCAGATGTTGCATTCTTACTTTCAGCAACTTCTGCAATTAAATTTAATAACGCTTTGTTATTATTAATGACTTCAGGTTTGAATCTTCCCATGAAGCTTCTAAAGTCGCCTTCTTCATATGTTGTATCTTTTGTATATTTTCCACTCAAGAAACCATTTCCTAATGGACTGTAAGCAACAAAAGAAATCCCTAACTCTTCACATATATCAAATAATTCTTTTTCAGGTTCACGCCACATCATGGAGTATTGATTTTCTATTGCAGCAATCGGACAGACGGCATGTGCACGTTTCATATAATCAATGGGTGCATTCGATAATCCCCATGCTTTAATTTTTCCTTCTTCCATTAATTCTTTCATCGTTCCTGCAACTGCTTCTGGTTCTACATTAGAGTCAATACGATGTTGATAATATAAATCGATGCAATCTACTTTCAATCTTTTTAACGAACCCTCCACTTGTTCTCTAATGGATTCTGGTGTGCTATTTAAGATATGTTGAGGGCGTTCATTTACAATTTCTGTCCCAGTGATTCCAAATTTAGTCGCAATCACAACTTGTTCTCTTACTAGTGCAAGTGCTTCGCCCAGTAATTCTTCATTGGATTCTCCATAAACAACAGCAGTATCAAAGAAATTACAACCTAGTTCAACAGCTCTACGAATCAATTTGACCATTTCTTCACGATCAGCAGGCTTTCCATAAGCATGATCCATTCCCATACAGCCTAAACCAATCGCAGATACTCTTAAGCCGCTGTTTCCTAATTCTCTCATTTTCATTTTACTCATCTCCTAAAGAAGCATTTTCTGCCATGTGTTTAAATCATATAACCCCAAATAGCATATTTTAAATGTCGATAATCAAAAAGGAAGCAATACTAGCTCCCTTTTCGCTTCAGTCTTTATTGTTTATCTGACTAGTCCTGTTATCATTTCAACCGTTTCAGGAGCGTAATGTGAGAAGAATAAACTTTGTTCTTGATCTAGTTTCGCAATTTTATCCATGTCTTCGTTTGATAAAGTAAAATCAAAGACATCAAAATTTTGAACCATTCGTTCTTTTGTTACCGTTTTAGGAATGACAACAACATTCCGTTGAATGAGATAACGTAGGGCCACTTGAGCAACCGATTTACCATATTGCTCACCAATCTCTATTAGAGTTTCATTGTTAAAGAAATCATTTCTTCCTTCTGCAAAAGGCCCCCAAGACTCAATTTGAGTCCCGTATTTTTCCATTATTTTTTGGGCTTGTTTTTGTTGGTTAAATACATGTGTTTCGACCTGGTTTACCATTGGAGGGATTTCACTAAACTTAGCAATATCAATGAAACGGTCAGGGTAGAAATTACTTACACCAATTGCTTTGATTTTTCCCGCCTTATAATACTCTTCCATAGCACGATAAGTACCATAGTAATCATTAAATGGTTGATGAATCAACAGTAAATCAATGTAGTCTGTTTGCAACTTTCGTAAAGACTCTTCTATTGATGCTTTAGCTTGCTCATAGCCAGCATTAGAAATCCAAACTTTGGTTGTAATGAAGAATTCTTCACGAGGTATGCCACTTTTACGAATCGCATTTCCTACAGCTTCTTCATTCCCATAAGCTTGAGCAGTATCGATAGAACGATACCCCACTTCAATTGCTTCACTCACGACACGTTCACATTCTTCAAGCTCAGGAATTTGATACACTCCAAAACCTAAAATTGGCATCTTAATTCCATTAGATAAAGTAACAGTTTCCATTTACAGATTCCTCCTATATGGGATTACTAACTTTTGGCTTCCATGCAATCAAAAATGACTCTTAATTTTGTTCCCATCGATTTATTAAGTAACATCTGTGTATAATTTTAATACAAATATGAGATGCTTCAATGGTTAAATTCGGACGATTTGTTTATTAGTTCACAAATCCAATAAAATTGTGTACTAAATATAATGAATGCTATTCCTCAATCATTTCAATATAATCTTCTCATTCCTCGTTCATTAACTTTAGGAAAGTTTTCTTTTCCTACTAATACTGCCTTATAAAAAACTTTGTTCAGAGCCTATTTCCTTTATTCTTTTTTACAGACCCCGTAATAATCCCTGAAAGAATAACGAGTAGAATCGTTACGATAATTAAAGAGAAATATGTCTTCGTGAAATTAGATAGGAATCCGCATATCACTAGAATTATCCCTCCCACTACTCTGTAATATGGGACTTTCCTAGTTATATACCAGAGATACCATCCCTGCGATATAAGGTAGAGGATGGGACCACCAAACAGAAGAGTGGTCATTGATGCCGATGCCCCCGAATAAGGGTGCTCAATCACCAACTCAATTCCTACAGCAAACAAAATTAAACCTGCAACAGTTACTATTAAACCGTTCATCGCAAGTCTTGCAGCTAGAATTGGATTTGTAGTTTCCTCAGTATAATGTAGCACCAAATGTTCTGATCCACCGAAGTAAATAGCCCATAACGCTACAATCGATGCGATAGAACATATTCCTGTAAGCAGCGTGATATGATTAATTGGAGCTGCTGATATGGCTCTACCCGTCGTTACAACAATCTCTCCCAGTGCAATAATTAAGAAAAGCCTACATCTTTCAACCATATGTTCCGCATCAAATTCTACATTTTCGGATCTGAGAACACGACCAGGTAATGGATGGGCAAACCACGTTCCTAAGATGTCAATTCCTGCTGCAATGCCCCACCATATAAGCCTCTCTTCGCTATCTGCAAACGAACCTATAATCCAGAGTGGTGTAGTAGCAAGAATCCATCCAAGCATTCTTGAGTAATGAGCTTTAAGACCAGTTTCAGCAAAAGTGGTAAATAATCCATTTCCTATCTGACATACTAGAAACGGAGTTACAAATGTCCACGCCTCTACTCCAAATGCACGATGTATTGAGGCAAACATGAATAGCCCTAAAAGCATCACGATAAGCATCATCCACTGAGTCTGAGTCTTTCCGACATGTATGAATGTGGCTCCAAAGCTCGTATATGACCATACATTATATACCGCAATCAGCAGGGCTATCATTTCCGCCATACCATACCAGTTGAGATGAAGTAGTAAATGTTCTGACAGCTGGGACAATGCAAACACAAATCCCAAATCGAAAATCAGTTCAAGAGGTGAAATCTCATACTTATCTGTGGATGTTTTTACATTATCCTGCATTAACTCAATTTCCTCCTGTTAAGTAGAAAAAAAAATAATAACTAATTGTGGAATAACAAGTTAATGTTACCCCCATTATCACACTGATATGCAGAAATCATAAACCCTATTAAATCCTTGTCACCATTGCGACTGAACAAGGTTTTAATAGGGTTCCCATTTTTTGAAATGTTAAATTATGCCGTTGTTATCTTATTATCTCTGTTTTTTATCTACTTGTTGCAATAGTCCTTACAGGATACCAATTGTCTCCACGTTTCTCAAAATGCATTTTCATTTGCATACTCCAAGTGTTTCTAAAACCATAAATTTTAGCATCAAGTTTAGTATCACAAATAAGAGTAGCAGTATTACCTTCTATTGTAATTGTTGTTTTTTGCGGCATGGTTTTGTAGTATTTCATTTGTTCATTATCTATTAGTTCAAGCCATTCTCGCTTAGGTTGATGATAACCAGTCATGTGAACTAATACATAATTGTCATCAAGGATGTTTTCCAAGCCTTGAGTATCTTTATTAACCATTGCAGCATCAATCTGTTGATAAATTGCTAGGATTTTTTGTTTATCTTCACTCATTTTTTTTTGCAACCTCCTAAATAACGTTTTTTTATCTATTGAGAACTTGCTTATTATTCGTGCTGTTTTCGTCTTCCATTCTTTCACTCATGAACGGTTCGGATACAATAACTTTCAATAGCTGGACTTAGTGTAGACAATATAAATAAATTCAGCATCGTTTAGCTAAAATATACCTTTCGATACTCGACAACTTAAAATACTATACAATTCTTTTTCTGCTTTTTACTGCTCTATGTGCTACAACATTAGGCTTAGATTGAGTAGAGTTTAGTTTTCTTTTTAAAGGCAAACAAATATTGTTGGATTTAGTGAACGCTGCATTCTGTTCTTTACTTCCATCATCCCTTTGTGAGAACATCTTTTTAAACAAGATGGGTGTTACTACACAGGAGATGACGGCAACCAGAATAAGGGTCCCACTCATCTGCTGGGTGATTACGCCTATTCTTTGTCCAACCGTAGCGGCAGCAATTACAACCGAAAGAGTTGAAGTCAGAAGAAACCCTGAAGAAATAACTGTCTTTATGTCATACCATTTTCTTAGAAAAATCGCTGGGATTAATTTGGACAATAACAGTGCAATAAGAAGAAGTGGTATAAGCATCAGCATTTTTTTCTCACTCAACAATGACCATAAATCTAATTTCACACCAATCATCACAAAAAAGATCGGGATGAAAAATCCATACCCAAATGAGTCTAATTTAAGAACCATTTCCTTGTTAGGCGACAGCAATGATACAATTACCCCTGCCAGAAACGCCCCTAGGATGTTTTCAGCTCCAACAATTTGAGAAATAGCGACAAACGCAATTAATAAGGTAAATACTGCCCTTGTCCCAATCTGTGTCGTTCCTGCTGCCAATACAGAAAAGATTTTTCGCTTCTTTAACCAGTTGGCGATAAAATATAGCCCAGCACCTACAGCAAACAAAATAAGAAGCGTCCAGGTATGTCCACCATCTTTACCAAATAGAGACTCAAACACAGCAAGAGAGATCATTGTAACCAGATCAGCAATAACTGCAATAAGCAAGATAATCTGGCCAATGTTCGTTTTCATTAAATTCGCTTCTTTTAATGTAGGGACAACAACCCCAAGAGAAATCGATGAAATAATTAAAGTCATTAGGAAAACATTATGAATAAAGCCCGCTAGAACAAATAGAAAGGATAATCCAAAGGAAACAATAAAAATCCCAGCAAAAATGATGCTTGAAATTAGAAAGGTATTCGGTTTAACTTTCTCCTTTCTTAATTTCTTGCCTTGTTTCATGGAAAAGCCACGAAAGTCAATTTCAAGTCCACTTAAAAACATAAGAAATAAAAATCCTAGAGTAGAAAGAATTCCGAGCCATGTGTCTTCATGCACAAGATTAAATCCACTCTTTCCTATAATTAAACCCATAATAATTTCTGCAACCACTACGGGAACAAATTGTAATTTAAAACGGTGCAGCAAAATAGGTGTTAAAAATGCGACAATACTTACAATTAAAAGTGAGATAATAGAACCTTGTTGTTCCATCCAATCCCTCCTCATCAATTTTAATAAAAAATAAAAACACACGAAGAAAATAATACTCGCATGTATATTATTATAATCATATGCAATATATCTACAATTACTAAATAATGATGATTCGTGTAATAGTGCACGAATGGATTGAAATTGTGTATTTTGGAGGGCTATACCAGAATTAAGAGTTCAAAGTTACCCAATTCAAAATAACCTTTGTTTGAATATAACTTAATTTATAGATAGACGTGTCTTGGGGTAGATTTGAGGAAATTGAAAAACGTACGACAATAATAGGGTCAACCAATAGAATTAATTGGTTGACCCATCTTCATCTGTTAATGGTAAAAAAACAATCGTTAAAAGTTACAGAGTAGACATGTCTATAACGAATCGATAACGTACATCACTACGGAGAACACGCTCATATGCTTCGTTTACTTGGTCAGCACGAATTACCTCTATTTTAGGGGCAATGCCGTTTTGAGCTGCAAATTCAATCATCTCTTGTGTTTCCCGAATCCCACCAACATTTGAACCAGCCATGCTACGGCGACCCATGATTAAAGAAAACACATGGTATTTTTCAGGCTCTGCTGGTGCACCTACGTTAACGAGTGTTCCATCTACTTTAAGCAATGATAAATAAGCATCAACGTCAAGATTTGCTGAAACTGTATTTAAGATAAGGTCAAACCGACCAGATAACTCAGTGAATGTAGCTGGGTCATTAGTTGCAAAATAATGATCTGCACCAAAACCAAGGGCTTCCTCTTTCTTATTCATCGTCTGACTTAAGGCAGTTACTTCAGCACCCATTGCATGAGCAAATTGGACCGCAAGGTGTCCAAGACCTCCCATTCCCACAATGGCAACCTTCTTACCTGGTCCAACGTTCCAATGTTTTAAAGGAGAGTATGTGGTGATGCCTGCACACAATAACGGGCCTGCAACATCAAGTTCCATCGCATCTGGAATACGGATAACGAACTTTTCCTTTACAACGATTTTTTGGCTATATCCACCGTATGTTAGTTGACCATCGTAGTCTAACGAATTAAATACCATGACAACGCCTTTTTTACAAAATTGCTCCTCGCCACTTAGGCAGTATTCGCATTCTCCGCAGGAGTTAACAAAGCAACCAACGCCAACGTGATCACCAACAGCAAAATTTTTTACTTCTGATCCTACTGCTGCCACGACCCCTGCAATTTCGTGACCAGGAACCATCGGAAAGATCCCAGTTCCCCACTCGTTATAAGCAAAGTGAATATCAGAGTGGCAAATACCGCAATACTTAATATCAATTAAGATGTCATCTGGTCGTAATTCTCTCCGCTCAATAGTAGTCTTTTCAAATCGTGCTTTTGCACTTGGAACACTTAAAACATTAGTTGTATGATTATTGCACATAAATGAAGACACAATCCTTTCTTATTAACATAATTTACAAAATCTTATTACGATTCTTATTCGGGCTTGTTCACACCCAAGCTGCTACGAACTTCTAATCCTAGCGTTACAGCCAATTTAACAATCAAATCTGCAATACTTTTTCGTGATACGTCAAGCACTTTTTAATGTATTTTTATAACTTCACTTCAACACTTTTACGGGAGGTGTTGCTAAATCCTAAAGAACCAACTGAAATAATGAGTGCGATTAAGGCTGATACAGCCCCTACCCAAGTGATTGGTTGCATTGTACTTCCTGTTGCAACCCCTCCAATACCAGCTCCCGCCGCAATTCCAATCTGAATAATAGTCATGTTTAGACTTAGCAAGATACCAGATGCTTCCTGTCCAATTGTGACTATTTTGAAATTCTGGGTAGTCGAAAATGTCCATACAGCGATTGACCAAATCATAATTAACACGATGGAGATAATTACAGAATGAGCAAACGCCATCAAAACGATAGACAAAACTGTTAGGACTAAAAATTGGACAGAAAGGCTGCCAAAGAGTGTACGATCGATGCCAATTCGATCTGCCAGGAATCCCCCAAGTTTTGATCCAACTAAGCTAGCAACACCTAACGCAAAGAAAATAATGCTGATTTCTCCTTCTCCCATATGCAAAACTGAAGAAAGAAATGGGGTCATAAATGTATTGAATACCGAATAACTAATAAATCCAAATAAGGTAACTCCGATAGTTAACGCAATGACTGGTCTTTTTAAAAGTCCCATTTGCATTCTAAATGGGATAGGCTTTGCTGCTTCTGTGGTTGGAATCCAACGTGCAATAGCAAAGATCGCCAATAAACTTAATAAAGCAATTCCCCAAAAAATAACTCTCCAATCGTATGCTTGAGCCACAATTCGACCAATTGGAATACCAATGATAAGCGAAGTACTAAAACCCGCAAAGACAGTAGCTATCGCACTACCTTGACGGTTGGGAGATGCTAGTTTTGGTGCAACATCCATGGCGGTGATGACAAATATGCCAGTTCCTACGGCAAGTACAACACGTGATACTATTAAGAAGATGAAACTAGGAAGTGCAGCTGTCATAATACTTCCTAGTACAAGGATCGCTAAAGAAATCATTAATAACTTACGCTTATCCATTTTCGACAATGCCATTATCACCAATGTTGGTCCAAACGCATAAGCAATGGAGAAAACTGTTATAAGTTGTCCTGCTGCTGAAACCGATATATGTGCTGAGTCAGCCACTTTATTAAGGATCCCCGCAATAACGAACTCGTTCGTACCGACGAAGAATCCAATGAAGGCTAACATATAAATTTTCCAAGTATTACCCATATTTTTTTCTGTTCTCCTTTTCCTTTATTGAATCTATCTATCTTTTAAAAAAACTTAAAACAATATTTTGCTCAGCTATTTCCAGAAAAAATGACTGGATAGTATTTTACTATTCCCAGTCATTTTCAGGTGCTGTTGGTACAGCAACCAAACATTAATCCTTAATCTTTAAACAACTTAGCTTTGTGATGTTCGTTTATAATTAATCGTAAAGTGAGAAATAAGTGTCTTGACTATGCTTATTCAGGTTTATTTACACCCAAGCTGCTACGAACTTCCAATCCTGGCGTTACAGCCAATTTAACAATCAAATCTGCAATACTTTTTCGTGATACATCATGCCCTTTGAATGGTTCGCCTTTTTGAGTTGTCTCATAGTCAATTTCATCCCTATTGGTAAACCATCCAGGTCTCAAAATCGTATAGTCAAGGTCTGAGGCTTCAATGACCGCAGCTGATTTTCGATATGGATTTAAGATGCTACCATGACTTTCTCCTGGGACTTCATTATATATGCCCATTGAACTAACCCAAATGAGACGTTTAACACCTGTATCGTCCATTGCATCCACAATTGTTTTTGCCATTTGTTCCAGATTACCTGCAAGATTGGCATAGACAACATCCTGTCCAATCATCGCCTCTTTTAGTTTTTCAAGGTCCATAACATCGCCTTCAATTACTCGGACACGATTTGTATCAATGTTTCTTAGTCTGCGTGAGTTCCGTAAATAAAGCGTCAACTTTGCATCGGCTTCATTAAGGAACATATCAATAGCTACACGAGCAAGTGACCCGTTTGCTCCAATGATTAAAACATTCGTCATATTTAAACTTCCTTTCATACATTCTAAAGTTGATTTTTACATTCGCATTATTATTAAGAACTCCCTAGTATTAGGACTAGGGCGTTCTTAGAGATTCCTTCTGTTCAACCAAGTCTCGTTATCCAATATTTTTAGTATAAACAGCCTTCTAATCCTCTGATTAAAGAATATTGATCTATGGTGGTAATACAATTAGAAAGTCATACCTAGCACTGGATGTGGAACATATGGCTCTTCAAGCATCATAATTTCTTCAGGTGTTAATTTAAGAGAAACAGCTGCTACCGCATCTTCAATATGGGAAATTTCAGTCGTACCGACAATTGGAGCTGTTACTGGTTCCTTCTGAAGTAACCATGCAAGTGCGATTTGTGACATAGGTACACCACGTTTTTCAGCTATTTCAGTTAGACGTTCAACAACTTGTCGGTCAGCCTCTGCTGTTACAGAATAAATAGCTTTTCCGATGACATCTACTTTAGCACGCTCGTCCATTTCACCCCAAGGCCTTGCCAATCTTCCTGCAGCCAACGGGCTCCATGGCATCACACCGATTTTATCTTCCTTACAGAGTGGCAGCATCTCTCTCTCCTCTTCACGGTATAAGAGGTTGTAATGGTTTTGCATGGTTACAAACTTGGTCCATCCGTTACGCTCAGAGACATTCTGTGCTTTTAAGAACTGCCAAGCAAATATAGTAGATGCTCCTATATACCTCGCCTTACCAGCTTTCACCACATCATGCAATGCCTCCATGGTCTCTTCAATCGGGGTATTGTAATCCCAGCGGTGGATTTGATAAAGATCTACATAATCAGTTCCCAGTCTTTTAAGAGTTTTATCAATTTCACTCATAATATGCTTGCGGGAAAGACCAGCACCATTTGGACGATCATTCACTGGGTAAAAAACCTTTGAAGTGATGACAATTTCATCCCGATTGGCATATTCATTTAATATTTTTCCAGTAATTTCTTCGCTCGTTCCAGCTGAATAAACATTCGCTGTATCAAAAAAATTGATCCCTAACTCAAGGGCTTTTTTAATCATAGGACGACTTTGCTCCTCATTAAGTGCCCAAGGAAAAGCTCCCCGTTCTCCTATACCAAAGCTCATACAGCCAAGACAAATCCGAGATACATCCAAGCCCGTATTTCCAAGTTTCACATATTCCATTTAATTGTTCCTCCCTTTCCTCCACGTATTATTTAGTTTCGATTTATTAATAAGGTAAATAACTATGGTATGTGCTTTTTAATCTCCAAGTTATAAGCAATTAGCTTTGTAATGTTCGTTTGTCATTAATCGAAAAGTGAGAAATACGGGTCTTGATTAACCAAGTTCCGTTTTGACGCACATACTCATCGTCATATCGAATACTGCTATCGGTGATGACTTCTTTCCCATCTTCTTCGCTCACTAATTTAACTTGGCAGTAGGCAATACCTGTGGCAGTATCGCCATCAATTTTGACAACTTGTTGTCCGTTCATATGAAATGAACGTTTAACATTAGCTGTGAAACTTGTGAATACTTCTTCCAGTTGTTTTGTTCCTGAAATATCAAACAATAAATTATCACCCATATACACTTGAACTTTGGTATCAGGTGTAAATAAAGGCATTTGACCTGGGATGTTTTTTTCATCGGCCAAATTTGAGAATGTATCAACTAATTCTTTTAATTCTGATTTTGCTTGTAAAATTTCTAATGACATGGAATTTCCTCCTTATTTTTAATTTCTGTTCCTGTGATTTCTAGCGAGCTGTTTAGAACAGAAAATTGTTTTCTTATTCCTCTATCTTGATGCCATTAATAATTCACATTGATAAATTATGTGACATCTGTAAATAATTATAAACAGAAACAAAATGTCTACAATTGTCAATTAACCTTGATTCGTGAAATAATGCACAAATCGATTAAAATTGTTCATTATCTTTTAGAATGTTTGGTGACTACCGCATGTCTAAGGTGAATAGAAAAATCAAATTAGCTTTGTAATGTTCGTTTGTCATTAATCGAAAAGTGAGAAATACGGGTCTTGATTAACCAAGTTCCGTTTTGACGCACATACTCATCGTCATATCGAATACTACTATCGGTGATGACTTCTTTCCCATCTTCTTCGCTAACTAATTTAACTTGGCAGTAGGCAATACCTGTGGCAGTATCGCCATCAATTTTGACAACCTGTTGTCCGTTCATATGAAATGAACGTTTAACATTAGCTGTGAAACTTGTGAATACTTCTTCCAGTTGTTTTGTTCCTGAAATATCAAACAATAAATTATCACCCATGTACACTTGAACTTTGGTATCAGGTGTAAATAAAGGCATTTGACCTGGAATGTTTTTTTCATCGGCCAAATTTGAGAATGTATCAACTAATTCTTTTAATTCTGATTTTGCTTGTAAAATTTCTAATGACATGGAATTTCCTCCTTATTTTTAATTTCTGTTCCTGTGATTTCTAGCGAGCTAGTTTAGAACAGAAAATTGTTTTCTTATTCCTCTATCTTGATGTCATTAATAATTCACATTGATAAATTATGTGACATCTGTAAATAATTATAAACAGAATCAAAATGTCTACAATTGTCAATTAACCTTGATCCGTGAAATAATGCACAAATCATTTAAAATTGTTCATAATCTTTTAGAATGACTACCGCATGTCTAAGGTGGATAGAAAAATCAAATTAGCTTTGTAATGTTCGTTTGTCATTAATCGAAAAGTGAGAAATACGGGTCTTGATTAACCAAGTTCCGTTTTGACGCACATACTCATCGTCATATCGAATACTGCTATCGGTGATGACTTTTTTCCCATCTTCTTCGCTCACTAATTTAACTTGGCAGTAGGCAATACCTGTTGCAGTATCGCCATCAATTTTGACAACTTGTTGTCCGTTCATATGAAATGAACGTTTAACATTAGCTGTGAAACTTGTGAATACTTCTTCCAGTTGTTTCGTTCCTGAAATATCAAACAATAAATTATCACCCATGTACACTTGAACTTTGGTATCAGGTGTAAATAAAGGCATTTGACCTGGAATGTTTTTTTCATCGGCCAAATTTGAGAATGTATCAACTAATTCTTTTAATTCTGATTTTGCTTGTAAAATTTCTAATGACATGGAATTTCCTCCTTATTTTTAATTTCTGTTCCTGTGATTTCTAGCGAGCTAGTTTAGAACAGAAAATTGTTTTCTTATTCTTCTATCTTGATGTCATTAATAATTCACATTGATGAATTATGTGACATCTGTATATAATTATAAACAGAAACAGAATGCCTACAATTGTCAATTAACCTTGATTCGTGAAATAATGCACAAATCGATTAAAATTGTTCATAATCTTTTAGAAAGTTTGGTGACTACCTAATGTCTAAGGTGGATAGGAGAATACTCAAATCTCAAGAAGCGATAAAAAAAGCTGTTATTGAACTGATGTCTGAAAAAAATTTTGATCAGATTACCATACAAGAAATTTCCGACAGAGCAAATGTCAGTCGAAGAACCATCTACCTTCATTACCTGGATAAATTTGATTTGCTGGATAAACTAATTGAAGAACATATCAACGAACTAAAGGATTTGGCCGAATCCGCATCTGATATGGATTTTATCGATGGGAATCTAATCTGGTTTGAATACTTTGAAAATCATTATTTATTCTTTTCAACAATGTTAGCCAGTAAAGGAGCCCCTTCTTTCCGTAGGCAGTTCCTTGAGTTTGTTATCGAAGGTTTAAAGGGAGAAGTAAATGTAACAGAAGGAAAAAATCACGGTATAAATGAAGAGATAGTTCTTCGATTTATTGCAGGTGCTTATGTGGAATTAGTGGAATGGTGGTTTATTAATGGAATGCCTTATACGCCTCAAATAATGGCGGAACAGGTGGGCATTTTAATAGAGAGAATTGTATAGTTTAAAAAATCCAATAACATAAAAAACCCTAATCTCCTACTTTAGTTAGGAAATCAGGGTTTTGCTTTCAAAAGAAACATAGTTCAAACACTATTACTTAGCCATAAAAAATGCCATTAACAACTAAATGAACGTATTTTGTGCATTTCCAATAGACTTAAATTGTTAATTATCCACCCATTCTAAAATAATAAGCTGCCTATTGACAGCTTATTTAATTCCTTATTTAGAAAGTTGTTTTATAGGGCTATTCATGTAGGTTCTTAGTATAATAGATGATAAGCCTAATAACAAAAATAGCGATCCCACTAATAATACGTACTGTACACCCATTCCTGATATAATTAACCCACTTACTGCAGTACCAATTGTTATTCCTAAGTTACCGCAAGTTAGAAACAATCCATTTGCGAAATCAGGAGCTTCAGGAGCTGCAGACGCAATCCAATATTGACTAATATTATTTCCTATAGCAAATAATACTCCCCAAATCAAAACAAATATTATAGCTATGGGTCCAATGAAATTAGTCATTAAGAATGCTAAAATGTAAACTAATCCTAATACGATTGGGAAAGTTACTACAGTTTTAAGAGTGTTTTTAGCAAGTAACCTCCCCGCCACGATGTTTCCAACAAGACTGGTTATACCAAAAAGGAATAATACCAAACTCAAGGTTTTCCCAGATATATGAGCGAAATTTTCAAGATACTCAGCAACGTAACTATAAACCCCAGAAACTGCTGAATTAATAAAAATGACAGTAGCAATTGATAACCAAATAATAGGTTTTTTTAATACACTTACTTGTGCTCCGTAAGAGATTCTATGCTCTACGGGCATAGATGGTACAAAAAGCAAGGTAACTATGAATGCAATGGCATTAACGATAGCAAAGAATGACATCGCCATTTCTAATGAAGCTACATTCGCTATAAAAGTAACAATCGGTACACCAAGGATCATACCAGCAGAAACTGCCATCATTATTTTAGATATAGATTTTCTTGCTTCTTCTGGGGTACCTGATGTAGCGGCCACTGTCAAAGCTAAAGAGATATAAATTGGGTGAAAAAAAGCAGGAATGACACGGGAGATTAATAAAATCGTAAAGTTTGATGTAAGCATTGAGACAATATTTCCTAAAATGAAAATGCCAAGTACAAGTAACATGACTTTTTTGCGGTTTATACCAGAAAACATTAACGGCATCGTGGGACCAGATATTGCAACAACAAGTGCAAAAAGACTTACAAGCAATCCTGCTTTAGACACACTGATATGAAAGGTGTCAGCAATTACAGGTAATATACCAACAAACCCCATTTCGGTACTTAAGATACCAAAAACCCCTATGACCAATATAAGTATAAGCAAGTTATTTGATTTAGTCATAAAACATCTCCCTAATTTTTTTATACCTCTTACTTTATGGTTTAGCTAAACCTCAAAAATTGACAACGAGGTATTAATAGACATCTGTACATAATATAGAATAAAAAAAAGATAACTACAATTGCCAAATAATCAAGTTTCGTGCATTAATAGACAAATCAAAATAAATTGTTCATAAACTTAAAAGAAATTTTTAAACAAAACAGCCATTCCGATATAAAAATTAACCAATGGCAAAAAAACCCCGACCTCCAGCATTATTTAAGGAAGTCAGGGTTATCGCTATTAAAAAGCTATTGCTGAAACAATATTACTTAGAACCCAGAGCACCAACCACAGGATGTGGAACATAAGGCTCTTCTAAATACGCAACTTCTTCATTGGTTAACTTAACCGATAGAGCCCCCACGGAATCTTCAAGATGAGAAATTTTGGTTGCACCAATAATTGGAGCTGTTACTGGTTCTTTCTGCAATAACCAGGCAAGTGCGATTTGGGATCTTGGCACACCATGTTTTTCCGCCAATTCCGCAACTCGTTCCACGACTAAACGGTCATTATTTTCAGTTGCACCGTATTTAGATCTTTGGGTTGCGTCTGTTTCAGAACGAAGAGTGTCTTCCGACCAATCACGGGTTAATCTACCTGAAGCAAGAGGGCTGTAAGGAATTACGCCGATTTTTTCTTCCTTACATAATGGCAGCATCTCCCGTTCCTCCTCACGGTATATGAGGTTAAGGTGATTTTGCATCGATACAAATCTAGTCCAACCATTTTTCTCAGCCACATGGTTCGCCTTCAAAAACTGCCATGCATACATCGCAGAAGCACCGATGTATCTTACCTTGCCAGCCTTCACTAGGTCATGGAGAGCTTCCATCGTTTCTTCGATTGGTGTGTTGTAATCCCAGCGATGAATCTGATACAGATCCACATAATCAGTCCCAAGACGTTTCAGACTCTTATCAATTTCTCTCATAATATGTTTTCGGGATAATCCTATACTGTTCGGGCCTTTGCTGTTTAAGTCTTTGCCCAATGGAAAATAAACCTTAGTTGCTATGACAATTTCATCTCGATTTGCAAAATCTTTAAGGGCACGTCCGAGAAATTCTTCACTCGTTCCATCCGAGTAAGTGTTAGCAGTATCAAAAAAATTGATACCTAACTCAAGAGCTTTTTTAATAACTGTACGACTGTTCTCTTCATCAATTACCCACGGATGCATCCAACGTTCCTTTTCTCCAAAACCCATACAGCCAAGGCAAAGTCTAGATACATCCAATCCTGTATTTCCAAGTTTCGTATATTCCATGTGATAGTCCTCACTTTCCAAAAGATGTAACATATTTAATCTTTGATTTTAAGTATATAAATAAACATTATTTTTACATATCAAATCGATTGACATTAATGATCAAGTTTACATGTACCAATCCATTTCCCAAAATTTGAGGGTCGTTTTGTGAAAAAAAACAACCTCACTTTGGTTACTAAATTAGCAATTATACCCATATTCTGATGGCTCAATTCAAACTCAAAGACATTTAAGTTTTCCAAGGTGATCGCTTTTAAAAACCTATTTTTCAAACACTAAACCAAAATTAATTATGACCTACTATTGAGTGAGGTACATACGGCTCTTCTAGAAAAGCAACTTCTTCAGGCGTTAACTTGAGTGATAGAGCACCTACCGCATCATCAAGCTGAGAAATTTTCGTAGCACCGATAATAGGAGCTGTTACTGGTTCTTTCTGCAGCAACCATGCAAGTGCGACATGAAGGCGAGGAACACCATGTTTCTCTGCGATTGATGCAACTCGGTCTACGACTAATCGATCTAAATCCGCAGATGGTTCATATTTGGATTTTAGAATCTTGTCTGTTTCTGAACGATGAGTCTTTTCCGACCAATCACGTGTCAATCTTCCTGAAGCGAGTGGGCTATATGGAGTCACTCCAATTTTTTCTTCCTTACAAAGAGGCAACATCTCCCTTTCCTCTTCACGGTATATGAGATTGAGATGATTTTGCATAGATACAAATCGGGTCCACCCATTTTTGTCTGCTACATGTAAAGCCTTTTGGAACTGCCATGCGTACATAGCAGAAGTACCTATGTATCTTGCCTTTCCAGCTTTCACCACATCATGCAATGCTTCCATTGTTTCTTCAATAGGTGTATGGTAATCCCAGCGGTGGATGATATAGAGGTCTACATAGTCTGTTCCCAGTCTCTTAAGGCTCTTATCAATTTCACTCAGAATGGCCTTTCGGGAAAGCCCAGCACCATTGGGACCTTGGTGCATTCTTCCCCAAACTTTTGAAGCGAGCACAATTTCATCCCGATTGGCATAATCGTTTAATGCCCGTCCAACAATCTCTTCACTTGTTCCACCTGCATAAATATTGGCTGTATCAAAAAAATTAATGCCATGCTCAAGGGCTTTTTTAATAATAGGACGGCTGCTCTCCTCATTAAGTACCCATTGATGACCTCCTGGCTGTACCTCACCAAAGCTCATACAGCCAAGGCAGAGTCTTGAAACATCCATTCCCGTATTTCCGAGTTTTGTATATTCCATTTACACTCCTACTTTCCAAATATTTTTAATCTTCAACTATAAGTATAAAAATAAATGTGAGACTTACAATTGTTAAATGGTTCTAATTTGTTAATTAATGAACAGATGGAATAAAATTGTTTAATAACTTTAAAGAATTGATGGCGAGTAAGTAGAGTGGCGGACCACACTTATTTGGAACAATAAAACAGCCAGTGTATATAACCTGGCTGTTATCCTTCAATCTCCTAGTAATAAGTGATCCTCGATAAACTGATTAAGTTCTTTTGATTTTATACATCCTTTTCTCCGTTTTTTCTTTACAGCTATAAAGTGAACCTTCATATTATCCATCTTTATTAATTCTTTTAGCGATAAGTCTCCCACAAGTAGCTTAATTGCCGTTTCCTTTACCTCGTCATCTGTAGTTTCGTTAAATAGAAGAAATGCCCAATCGGTTACTTTGTCCATTTCTAAACATCGTCACCCTCCCAAGTTCCCCATATTTTGATTTCTCTATAATCCACTGGCTTTCGGCCCTTATTTCAATTAAGAGCAGTCTCTGATTTAGCTTATAATCATGGCAAAACTTATATTCATTTGGGTATTCATTATCTACGTAAAAGTAAACATCTTCTCAGGCTTATACCAATTAATGTCGGTATCATTTTTAAGGCGAACTTCATCCCAATTAATGCCTTCAATATCGCCACATATTCTTATCATTTCTTCGATAACCAGTTTTTCGATTCGATTAATAAGGCTGTCACTCATTGCTATTCTCCAATTCTATTAATCGTTTATATGTTTTTTCTTGCGATTCTTTATAGCCTTTAATGAAGTGTTCAATGTATTTTTCACGAGCTTGAGGTATTATGAAATCTTCATTTGCGGCTTCCTCTGCCATTTTACGTATTTCTTCATCACTGTCTAGGTAATATTCGGGAACAATTTGTCCTGTCAGTCGTTTGCCTTCATGTTTCTCATACAACTTTTTGCAATCATCGAGAAACTTAATCCGTTTTTTCTCTTCTTCTAAATCCACTTTACCGTTTAGCTCGTCTAATATATCTTAAGCGTCTTTTCCCGTGAGTTTAATAGGTTTGTAATTGTTCGGATAAAACCGTTCCTTCACTTCCTCCAACGTATAACGCTGCGGATCTTCCTCTATATCGGAAGGGAAATCTCTGCTATAAAAATAAGTTTCGTGTAATAGTTTTAATGTACTAATCCTTTCTCCATTGTCCATTGACTCGATTTGATTAACAATGTCCTTGGCTTTAGTTTTTGGAAAATATTCGAGTTCTTCCATTTCTGCCCCTGCTATAAACGGGGATTTGGAAGCGAACATTTCGTCATTATATGCTTGAACTTCATCTTTATCGTCAAATACTTTCCCTTCCACGAAATGATCACCATAATCCGTTACCCAAACTACGATGACTTTTTTAGGTTCTTTCATTCCTCGTCCTCCTCTAACAGCGGTGGTTTAATGATTCTGATAATTATGAACGGTAAATCACTTTCATTTGTTCTTTCCGTGAAAAACTTAAAGAACTCGGCTTGATTCGCAAATTGAGGCAGTGAGCGTACTTCATCGGCTGTAATATCAGCAGTGAAAATAACCTTATCACCTGTTCTTAATTTAAGTCGATAAGTATAAGGTTCGCTCATTTCTTTACCTTTTGTTCTTTCTTCCATTCTTTATAGAATTTATTGAACTCCTTCACGCTGTTACATACTAACCGTGTTTCACGTTTGAACTTGATTTCTTTCGGCGGCTCCGATGGGAACAGAATCTCCTTTGCCCTTTCGACAGCTTGGTCGAGTGCTCGTTGCCTTGCGACTGGATCCTTTATATAAAACGGATGTTTAGTGATGTCTACTTTCCTTTTATCAGTCATTCGTTATCACCTTTTCTAAATGGCGGTAAACAGGCTCTTATTCTTGCTTGTTCCATCAATTCAGCAGATACTTCCGCATCTTTTACCAGGCGGTAAAATTCATCCAATATTTTTTGAATGGTTTTTATGGCTTTTTCATCAGTCTCGGTTTTTAGTAAACTTTCGATATTACGAATAACACTTAGACGAGCTACTAAATAGGTTGTTGAAGACATTCCATTTAACCCTTCGATAAACTTTTTTAATTCACGCTGGTAACGCTGTTCCTCTGGCGGTAATTGAGTTAATTTTACTTGTTCGTAACCTCTACGATAATCGCTTATTTCACTTTCTGTCCTTATATAGCTCCAACGCCAATGTTTGTGTATTTCCCGCATCACCTTTTCAAATATGGAAAATTCTTCGTCCGTCATTTATGATCACGCCTTTGATTAATAATGCTGGCAAAATGCTTGGCGATTTCAGGTCTATTCTTAACCATTTCTTCATACTCTTTGCGAATCTTTTCGTCATTTAACATTTTTGTCGTTTCTTGCAACCATTTTAGTTCTTTATCGTCCATTCTCGTTCTCCAAGTGTTTTCGCAATTTAATATAAAAACCTTCAATTCTGTCCCTGTTCATTACCGTCCTCCTTTTCAATGTCATCCAGTTCAAGTTTCGCAAATAACTTATCTACGTCTGTAACAAAATTCATTCTCTGTTTAATTAACTGGTTGTAATATGAGGTTCGTTTATTGTCTATTTCTATAACATCGGGAAGCGGTAATTTTGTAACGTAGGCGATTACTTCTAAAGGTGTGAAACAGCCACATAAACGGTATGCTATTCTTCTCCGTTCTTTATGAATTTCAATGCTCATTATCGTCCTCCTTTTTGACACACTTACTTAAATACCACCACCAATGTTCTTTCGGTTGCATAGCGTTATCAAAACCCCATATTCTGCTCATCTATCATTTGAAAATAAGTCCTCTGGTACATTACTGTCCTCCTAACCCATATTTAAGATGACACTACCTTCTTTAAGAGCCACTGCTGCACAAACATCTAAGAATTCAAGAGTTCGCTCTTTTTCGGCTTTTGCGTCAAGCTTTTGGACTCCTCCAGCAATGGTGAGCATACCAACAAACGGATCAAGTTTTTCTATTATTGGCTCGCTATAAAACTCAATGTTTTCTATATACTTATTAGCATCCAATAATTGCTCAGCTGTAAATGATATTTCGCCTTTATCTCCGCTGTATTGGCCGTAAGGATTTTCCAACCCCAGCGACTTGTAGAAATGTTCCACATTCGGATTCCAGACCTGAAAACTCTTACTGCCAATCAATCTACCTTCTTTGGTTCGTGCTTCGGTGTAAAAGCCCATTAATCATCGCCCTCGTTTTCTTTAATTATTTGGCCATCGGGACATTTACGAACAATGTCACCCTCTTTATTCTTGGAAACGATATAGGTGCCATGCTTTCGAGCTTCTTCTAGAGCGTATTCAGCAGTCTTGCGAGCGATTTTTGCTATTTCGTCAACAAAGAACGGTTTCTAATTACACTCATTACCCAACCACTGTACTTATCACTGCACCAGTCAATGGATTATCAATCTTGCAGTTGCGGAACAAATAATTGATTAGCACAGGATCCGTGTAGAACTCCTCGACTAGAACTTTCCCTTCCAAAAACAACATAATAAACTCACATTCTATTCGGATTTCCATTCCATCCTTGTCCAATATCCTTATATCATCGGCCCACTCGTACGAATACCCGTCATCATCGTCTTCAACGTTTATATCGTGGAGTTCTCCATCTTCGGACATGC
Organism: Bacillus sp. ISL-75; assembly: GCF_018613095.1. Classification (NCBI taxonomy): domain Bacteria; kingdom Bacillati; phylum Bacillota; class Bacilli; order Caryophanales; family Bacillaceae; genus Bacillus; species Bacillus sp. ISL-75. The sequence continues at coordinate 108,366 of NZ_JAGGQX010000030.1, read as the reverse complement.
CTTTTTCGTAATAATCGAAGTTACCGTTTCTGTGCTCACCAAGGATTTCCCGCAAGATCTCATAGAATCCCTTGATATTTTCCTTGAATACATCATTTTTAAGGAAGCCTTTGATTGTACCGTCTTCCTGCAATTCCAATTCGAAAATAGACGTATCAATTCGTTTATCTAATGCTTCCTTCCATTCAGCTTCTGTTAATGCTAGATTTTCACGGCTCCATCTTGTTGGCCCTTTGGTTGCCTGAGCACCGAATTTGTTAATGATGCCTAACGTGTAAAATGTCCCCACGATTTGTTTTCCTCCTCAATCTTGTTTTTAAAGGTGGTCATTTAAACCAATCCTCCCAAACTATCGTTAAAAACATCAGTAGGATTATTACGTTATTAAATATTAAATCTCGAAGTACTATTCGGTATTCAATTCCACTAATTTGAGTACTTCTTATGGTTTTCCGATATTTAACGTACATTCACGAGCGTATCGCCTAAAGTCATAACTAAAAAAAAGACTCTTAACCAATCGATAAGAGTATCCAACCGTTCACCTTCCCTCCCGAACAAAGGATGAAGTCATGGGATAGAATGTAAAAGACTTTCACCCATTGGTTAGCTCTTCTTAGTCTTAATTTTGGGGATTTCTTTGGTTAATTCTTCAATGAATTTAAGCTTTTCTACGCTCGTTATATGCTTATATTGAAGGGTTGCTGAAATAGCCGATAACCTCATAAGTTCGATCATATGTTCATGCCTTTGCATCATCATTTTCAATCTTATTTCATCCCATTCTTTATCCATGACTTACCTCCTGAAATTTTTTATAGTGAGAACTACTGCGATCACAGAAATAAAAAATCCACCTGCAACAAGTACACTAGTGATTGTTAATGTTAATATCTTACTCACCTTCACTATTTCTTTTTTCTAAACCATTTTCAAAAATAAACTGTAAGAATGATTGGCAGCCAAAAAACCCCACACACGATCAGCAGAAATGGAATAATGACTTTATAACCACCAATCTGTTTACAAACCTCTAATAACCTTTCAAATTCATGAATAATTTCTTCGGTCCCTTTTTCTATTTCCTCATCAAGTTCTACGATTAGTTCATAACCAAAAGCAAGTCCAAGGATGATATAAGATGCAAATATAACAATTTGAGATGGTATGAGGACTCACCTCTTCAATTCCTTGGTTAATGCTCTGATTCTTCCCTTATCTAGGAGGTTTTCAAGTTTGTTTTGGTACATTTTTATTTCAAGATACGAGTTTGCTTCATTCAGCTGTTTTATGAGTCCTTTATATAACAGTGCTTCTTGAGGCGTAAAAATGACATTGGACTTTTCCATCCTATAAACCTCCATGGAAGGGCCAAAGTTTAGATGAACGTTTTTTTATATGTTCCTAGCTTTTGTATGCAATTAATAGGAATTCATTTCTGTTACACTAGTAATATTAAAAAATGGAGTTTTAAATTTGGATTGCAGTTCATCTTGAAAAGCAATTGTTTTAGCCACTAAATCAATTTGAACGACCTGACATACCTTTTTATTAAAAAATCCACCTTTCCAAGTAGTAACTTGAAGCAAAGTACCTTGCATAAGGCTTTTTTGCAGCAATCGTTCCATTTCTTCAATCTCCATTTCATCCAGGATAGGACGGGGTTGCTTGTTTGCCTCGTTCAGCATTTTCTTTAATTCACGTATGTGTTCAGGCATCATAAAAGAGGCTGTCCATTTTTTTGTTCCTCGATCTCTTATCATCGTTGTTTTGCTCCTCCTTTAACTAATGAATAAATTGGTTTGCATTATTTCTTACAAAAAATAGTTGTTTGATTCGTTCAAGGTTTTTAAAGTACCAATCTCGAATGGCCAATAATACTTCTTCATGCATCGTTATGAAAATCGTTGCCTGATCAACCCTCTTTCCTCGACTATCCAACCATTCATCGCTTCTTCTCTTTAAACATTCCTTATTTCGAACTTCAAATTCTTCTGTGAATTTAAGAAAAAAGAAGTAAATGTAATCTTCATCTTCTTTTTCTCGGTACAGCCCCCAAATATAAAGGCCTCTACTATTCTGGTTTCGATATGCTTTCATAGATGAAATTTTAAAAAAATGGTTTTCAGTCTCGATTTCTTTTGTCCCCCTTTCTATTAAAGTATGTTGCCTTACTTTCATCTTATAGGAACATACATTCCCCAACAATAGCACTAAATAGTGTTATTTTGCGTTTAATAGATTGGAGCACCTGTAATAGCGAATGGAATTTTATTGATACAGAACATACGTTTGTGTTATGATATTAGTAAGAAATTTCAAATAAATAAAGGCCAGAGGGTGATGAATATTGACGGATAATCGGGAAAGGTTTGGGATTTATCTTCCTCCAAAATTGAAGGATCGACTCAGAGATCTGCACGATGAAACAGGCTATTCAATGAATCAATTAAGCCTAATGGCGATTTGTAAGCTAGTATCTGATTTTGAGGAAAATGGGGTCCCTATTTTTGAGGAGTTGCAGAAAATTAAGATCGAAGTCACTAGTCGTTTAGGGTGAGGTAGGCTTGAACCTGGAAGATTGGGAAGCATTCAAATAGGTGAAGCAATAGCAAGTGTGGATTATCATGATTCTTCACATAAATACTACAAATCTCAATAACAGATAAAAAACTTTTAGCTCTTTGAAAAATATTTTGAATTGTGGACTGACATATGCCAACTGAGTACAGTATGAATCACGCACATATTACATGAGAACATTTGGTGCTTTATTGACTATCAAAAAAAGGTTATTAAAGTGTCCATGCCCAGTATGCTGGAATAGACATAATTGCTTGCAAAATGGAAAAAGAATCGGATTATCTGATAAAAGTAGAAGTAGAAAAGAAGGTAAGTCTGATTTTATCATTTACCATTGGAAAGCTTTCGGAGCAAGTCCAAAAGTTCACAGATACTTGTTTGCAAGTTTCTTGTGAACCCTTATTTATTGCATTTGTTATTAACCAAATGATTCTATTAGAGTTGTTGTAACCCTCTTTTAGTTATTGAGGTTTGTTACACAATAAGCACAACATCGTCCCAAGATTGAAATTATCCTAAAATTTGAAAAAGATAAAAGGACGAGCGTATTTGAAATTGAGTAGAAATCAATAGGTCCCATATATCAAAGCAAAACGCAGCAGGCACGCCAATTTTATTTTTTGGCGTGCCCTATTAGGCCAACTAATCTTCTCTTTCCCCCTTTTTTTATCGAAGAACTTTCTCACTATTAAAAGTAAGAATACGAGTTGGAATAGTTACCTTCACATAACACAAAAACTCCTTTAGATAATGTTCAAGTTTATCACAACCAAAAACAAACATCCCCATCTTGGATTCTCGAACTATTTGTAACTATCAGGGCGTTTGTAATTCTTAAACCTTATTTTCTTATCATAATATTCAGCATATTCTTTATGAATTAAAGTAGCAGCCACGTTGGATGTAATAGATGGACTATTTGTTCAACCAATAACCAAGGCTTCCTTCATACAAATTTGCAGCTGTCCTAGAAGCCTCAATTGTGACTGTTTTGCCACTAAAATGTATTAATAATAGTAATATCTCTTTCGAAACCTTTGTAAAGTACCCTATATTCCTCATACAAAATTTTATTTCCACCTTTCACGGAACTATCATATCGGAACAATAAACCTTAGATAATTTAACCTTTTTCTTTAATTTTGTTTTTGTAGGTAAATTTGTGTCGCTGGACAAGTTTCTATTATTCTAAGGAAATTTTCTTCAATTAACATATTGCTATACATAGCCCAGGAAGCTGTAGGAGTGGCTAAGAAACTAACCCACCTTCCAGCATAACCCCAATTAAAATAATCAGCATCAATCGCAAACAAATCAGGCTCTTTTGTTACTTCATTTTATCAGCAACAAGATTGGCAACCACTTGGATTCTATAAAGTGGAATTGGTCCGCAACCAGTAGGACGCAAGCTGAATTGTGAGGCAACAATAAACTCCTTCCCGTTCGGAAACCTTTCAAAATCACTAACGCCTAATGAAACATTTTCAAATCCTTGAGGGCGACTATTCTTTACTTTCGTAACAGCTAATCTACCTCCCGAATTATAGGCTAATTGATTTTTTATCGGTGACCATTTAAAGTCAGATGTTACGACCTAATGTTTGGTTTTTTGGTCATCTACCCTGAACTTTAGTCGGATTAGAAAAGGCCATGATTCCATCCATCTCCCCCCTTTTTAGATGTCAATCGTTATTTTCTAAAAGTCGTTTAATTCCAAGAGATCACCGTTTATTGCGTTAATACCGCAATCACTATCAATCCTGCCACAAAGAACATAAATTTTTTGCTCAAAATCATACACATAAACAGGTTTTAAATCAATCGTGCTTTTGATTCTCTCAAACGCATTTTCTAAATTAATAGTTATGCTTTCCGTCTCTTGGCATTCATTATAAATTTCTAAAAAATCTTCGTTATCCATATAATTTAAAACCTTAAATGAAATTGGATCAATTAACAACATGAGCTTTCGTTGCATTATACTACTTTCCTGATCAATTAACCTAAGTGTTCCTTGTATATAGCCATTGTCACGATGTAAGGTTTTCAAAAGCCATTTCCCAGAATCCCTAGGATAAGCTTGACTCAAAAAGTCTTTAACACTACTGATACATTTCTCTTTCTCACTATCGGTAATCGGGATTAAATCAGAATGAGGTTCGAAGGCAAAGGCTTGTTCAGCTGTAACATTCTCAATCAAGTTCATTTGTCTTCTTTTAAATGATTTTTTATTAGATGTATGCCAATGAAGCCTTTCATCGATTGTATACACTAAGCCTAGATAAATAAAAGGTAATGTTTTTGAAAGGTCATTTGTTATATAAATTTCTTCTAAACAATAAACTGGAACCAACTTCTTCTGTTTCCTTAATGGAAATTCAATTAATTTCAGTTGATTCTTAGCAATCTGTTCCACGTCTTCAAGTTTAAGACAAAATGTCTCTTCTAATTCCTTATCCACAGAAGGAAATGGACCATATTTAGAAAAATAAGCTAATTTACCTTCTGGATTAAATTTGATTTCAATGGTTCCAGATGGGGAAACAGCAACACCATTAATACTGCTTCGAAATAAATATTTATTTTCTTCTTCACTTTGCAGGTGAAATTGATTCCCATGTATTAACCCTGTTTCGTTTTCAATAAATTTTATGATTTCATCTATCTCAATGCTTCTGATTAATCTCCTATTTGCAAAGGTCTCTCCGTCTACAAAAATAACACTTTCAAATTGACGGTTCTGCACGTTCAAATCAATTACTGCCGTCCCATCTGGATTGCAATCTTCATCCTCTTGTTCAGTTATATGAGAAGGGTACCATTCCATAGTTAATGTATAGATTGTTTCATTTAAAACATTTAATTTGCGATAGAAATTGTAGGTATGTAAATAATAGTTATCTAACCCCCATTTGTCCATCGTAAAATCCACTAATTCTTGCACTCTATTGTCCAAATCAATCCTCTTTTCCATATTCTAAGCTTTTAATATCAACTATATTGATACAAGTGTTTCTCATTAAGTTTTAATTCCTTTATTGTCATTCCCGATGATGTTACTACAATGAGATGATTTCATAATACCAAAAAGGTAACAAAATCCATAAAAACAATCATTAAATATTTTATGTTTCAACATTGAGCTGCACAGCTGAATGTAAAATATGATCAAAGTTCACTGATAGTTGCTTTTTTTATGTTGTAATAGAAGTCTAGAACGACATTAAGCTAAAGTCGATGTCTAGGAGTCAACTTAAATAGATCTGGCAATGAATCACCATCTAATCTAATACATCAAAAATTGATCAATCTTGAATGTTACCTCTCCTTTTCAATTTTCACTAAATAGAAAATTATTATTTATTGAATTTCAAAAAATAACCAATTGAATTTAACCTCTTACACTTTTAAACTAAAGCTAAATAACCTTTATATGGAGGTAAAAATGAATAAAGTATTCGCATTTTTGGCTACGCTTGTAATATTAATGATTCTTAACTTCGGTGCAGCATTTCTTTTTCACGCAAACATCATTGATTTAACCTTCCCTATAGGGATCCTTGGAATCCTAATTACAGCACCGAACAATCGAATGTCTGATTTTTTTAACAGCCAAACCTACATGGAAGTTGAAGAAAAACGAGGCAAAAAATTTGGAAGGATTCCAATCTACGCTACTGTTATTTATACTATATTTGCAGTTATTATTACTTTCTTCTATTATAAAAGTTATTTCATATAAGAAGTGTTGCTTTCTTGGGCAGCAACTTTTTGTTTTATTATGCAATTTAGGCCATAACCGTATATTCAAACTCCAGCTTTTTTATCGGCTAATAAGTAAATTTAATTTTATTATTTAAAAAAGGCGATGCCTTCATAAAGCATCGCCCCTGTTTATATTGAAGGAAATAACTAATTTTCACAAATGTACTTTATTAGCAATCATGATACTTGTGGTTTAATATCTCTTGATTTCCGCTTATTCCTTAAGATTCTCTTTTCCAGATAATAAGTAGGAATTATGATTGCTGCCCAAATCGCAAAATAGTTAAGAACAACGAGAAACGGGTTGCTGCTCCCTCCATGTCCATCCTTACCAAGAAATTTCCCTTCACGAAAATCTCCGTCAGGCGATCCTTGAGGTGTTTTTGTTGTATCACCTATGTTCGCATTAGTTGACTGCCCACTTTGTTGCATTTGTTCCTGCTTAAATTCACCAGAATTTGAAGAAGCTGTTGAGGAAAACCATTGAATTCCACCAGCCAAAATGGCGATTGATAGAATCACTGATACAAGAACACCCTTCCTAAGTTTTCCTTCTGTCGACTTAAAAGCCTTTTTGCAAATACCCAATACCCATTGCCAATGTACCCCAATATGAAGACCAACCAATGCAAGTGTTGCATCAGCAGATAAACCGTGGATACCTCGAATCGAGTGACCCTCTTGAACTGCGAAACTTGGAAGAACTACTCTCGAAATTAATATACCAGTTATAATGACAGTAGCCATTGAAATTAATAGCAGTATATTGATCAGATAACTAAATCGAGTTTTTTTAGGGAGTTTAGGGTCCAATATCTTTTTGGTTGTATTTACGACCCAGCGATAGTTCAATCCAATGTGTATAAGAATAGCTACTCCTATTATTAGACCAGCGATTTCATGAAAAGGTAAACCGTTTAATACTCTTGGATTCATTAGCAGCACAAACGTAATAGCCATCATCAAATCCAGTATAATTTTTGTATAATTCTTTTTCATATAATAAATACCTCCAAATTCAACATTAACCTTAACTGGTTCCCATTTTATTTGGATAACCTTAAGAAAACCTTAAGTTCTTAAGGTAGAAAACAATGAAACAACTACGGACCCTTCTAGTAAAACTGTAATTAGTGAAAGTCCCCGTTAACTGAAAAGGGAGCCCCTAGGCTCCCTTTTCGAACATTAATGGATCGAATTCATCGACGCATGTTTGACGACAACGCGGCGGATGAAGAACGCCATAGCAAGACCGATTAGCGTAACGGTCAAGGTGAACAAGAACACGTTCTGTGAGCCGAACGTCATCGCGTTAGCCATCTCAGACTGTTTCGTTGGCGTTGGGGAGTCGTGCAAATACTTATCCATACCGCTTGTAAGGATGATAATGGCAATCGCTGTTCCAATTGCTCCTGCGACCTGCTGAAGCGTGTTCATGACTGCCGTACCATGTGGGTAAAGCTCCGGTGGCAGCTCGTTCAGCCCGTTAGTCTGCGCCGGCATCCAGACCATTGAGATACCGACCATTAATCCGATATGCAACGAGACAATAAATGCAATCGAAGATGCAGACGATATGTCGGAAAGAAACCATATCGATATAGCGACGACGATGAGACCGGGAATAACTAGCCACTTCGGCCCATATTTATCGAACAACCTCCCCATGCGCGGCGACAGGATGCCGTTCAACGCGCTGCCCGGCAACAGCATAAGTCCAGCGGCAAACGGTGACAGGCTCATACCATTTTGAAGAAACATTGGCAGAATAATCATGCTAGACAAGATGATCATCATCGATGACAGTACCAAAAGCAGCCCCACGTTATACATCGGGTACTTGAAGACGCGCAAGTCCATCATAGGTTCGCGCATAACCGTCTGCCGCCGCGTGAACAACACGAGTGCGACTAGCCCGATGATGATTGAAGTGACCACGACCGGGCTGGTCCAGCCTTCGGTGCCTTCTCCTGCCTTGCTGAAGCCGAAGACAACGCCACCGAAGCCGAGCGTTGATAATACAACTGATAATAGATCAATACGAGGTTTCGTCACCTCTGTGACGTTTTCCAAATACTTCAACCCTACCAAAAGCCCTATCACCAAAAATGGCAGTGATAGCCAAAATATATAATGCCATGTTAAGTATTCAATTAGGAGACCAGCTACAGTCGGGCCGGTCGCCGGCGCGAACATGATGACAAGTCCGACAAACCCCATCGCCGCCCCACGTTTCTCAGGTGGATACACGACGAGGATCGTATTGAACATGAGCGGAATCAACAGGCCCATTCCGACCGCCTGTAAAACACGAGCGACCATAAGAATTTCGAAATTGAAAGCGAGCGCCGCAATTAAAGTGCCGGCAATCAAGCTCGTAAGAGAACCAGTAAACAATTGCCTTGTCGTAAACCATTGTAGCAGTAACCCAGTCATCGGCATCAGAATGCCGAGAGTAAGTAAGAACCCTGTTGTCAACCACTGTGCGGTTGCAGCTGAAATTTGGAACACATCCATTAAATTACTAATCGCAATGTTGAGCGCCGTCTCGCTGAACATGCCAACGAAACCGCAGATAAGCAGCGACGCCATAATAGCTCGCGTATTGTATTGTTTCATTTTCGACTCCTCTTCCCTCTACTAAAAATATACACCTAAATCTTTATAAAGATTATTTTAGATTTTAACATTAACATATCCTTAATAAAACTAATTTAGCTCCCTCCGTCTTCGGGTTTCTTCACTCCCACGTATCGATGCTGACTTTCGATGTGAGTCTAATATTTTACCATACTTCTCTCCTGGAGCTTCAACATAAAATCTTATTGAACTGATAAAAATTATCAATTATGGTATGATTGTATAAGTTAATTATTTAAGGAGTGAAATCATGAGTGTACATAAAGATTTAATTAAACACGCGGCAAATCAACATGAAACCTATCAAAAATTCTTAGCGCTCGATCAACAACGCGAACAATATATCGAAGAAGCGATTGAGTTATGTAAGCAAGGTAAACCTTTTTCCACCGATAAAATCAATGCAGTCACCAATAGTATTAATAAAATCAACCTGCGCTTTATTCCAACGAGGCAAAACGTTACGGGTGAAATGGTCCAGGAATTCGTGAAAAAAAACTAATTATAAATAAAGAACGGACAGCATCGTTAGATCCTGTCCGTTCTTTGTTTTATAGATGGTTACTTTTTAAAAATAGTCGCGATGACTTGATCATAGGTCATTTCTGTATCGACTGTGAATGTACCCGGACGCAAATTTTTCTCGACACCTTTTTTCTCTACATCTCTTGAGAATTTAAAATCATCAGGTACGATTTTTGCTTTTTCAAGCATTCTACCGACATCGATGCTGGTCATCCCTTGTGTTACTGAAATAACTGCTCGATAGACGATTTTTTTAGAATTATTATTGGCTGAAGCTGCTGAAGCTGCTGAAGCCGCTTTTTTGGTTGCTTCTATTGTCTTATCATAGTCTGCCTTCGGTTGAACAATATACCCAGCTGTTAAAAGCTTATCTTTCATCTCTGCTTCAGTTGGCTGAGCGACTGTTATCTGCTCGCTTTTGGTCGGTTTGGGAGCTGCTTTTGTGACTGCAGGATCTTCAGTGAAGTAAACAGCACCACAAATGGTCGAAGCTAGAAGAATTCCGGCCGCAAAGCTGCTCACTACATTAAATTTCATTTGCTATTTTGCTCCTTTCATCCTTTGCTGCTAGATAAGGTGCAAGGAATTGGTTAATTTCACTCTCTGAAACTTGTTTTTTCTGAGCAATGGTTTCAATCGAATATTTGCGTTTATATAAATCTAGTACTTCACGCTTAAATATCATTTCTTCTGGAGTCAGTTGAACGCCTGCTTCCTTTGTGACCACTTCTATATCAAGTTCCAAATTGCGAATTTGCTCGTGCACGTTATTGATATCTTTCATAACAGAAACATGAACCATATCAATTTCCTTATGTTTTTGTTTTTCTAAGTTGCGATTCGATATAATTGAAACGATTAGCAACACAGCTGATATCGCAATCAACAGAATTATAGTCCATTCCATCATTTTAGTTTCCTCCTTTTTTACATAGCAATCCACAATTCCCTATTATACATCCTAAATATAAATATTTCGATTAAAACCGACTAAATGAGACACAAGTCGGATGGATTTGACAAATCGAACCTCCTTTTCTATAAAATTACTACACGAAAAAAAGCAATGCAGGTACGAATGCATTACTTTTTTCGTGATTTTATATTCATCCTCACAGTTCAAACTCCCATTCATCCTTTAGAATTAAATAAAGGACAAGAAGGGTGTTTTCGAGATCAGAAGTTTTTTCCCCTGCCGGATCCAGGCCGATTTTCGGAAATAACAGTTCGGCGATTTGTTCCGTTAGTTGTTTTCTTTCAACTAATGGGATTTGCTGAAAACGGCTGGCATATGTACTGACGAGCTTCCAATCCTTTGTTCCCAATGATTTCAGCGTCCATTCATCAATAGTGAGATCTTCCTTGGTAAGCCCTCTGTTGTTGATTTCTTCTTCGAGAGGTGTTTGTTTCTTATTCCGTTTTGCCTTGCGCTCATGAACGACAATCGTCCCAGCGACTAGATCGCCGAGCCGTTTATGTTTGGAATGGAAAAAGATCATAATAATACCTAGAAAATAAGCTGTCGGCAAGGAATCAATGATTCGGATTAGATTCCGGATAAAGCTGGAAAGCAACGTGATGCTATGACCGTTTTCCTGAATGACCCGGATACCCATTAACTTCTTCCCAAGCGTTCTCCCCCCCGAGAAAAACTCAAACGCAAAAAAGTAGCCCCAATTAACGAGAAACAACATGATAATCGTTATTGCAATAGGCAGTGAATTCCCGATCAAAACAAATTCCATTTTTGACATCCCGTCCAGGATGAAAAAAAGGACAATCAAGGACAAAATGTTAAAAGCCATTAATAGTAACTGATCAATGATAAAGGCTGCAGACCTGCTGCCTAAACCAGCGATTTGAAACTGAATCGACACGAATTCGGGTGTTTTTATATCTACATGATCTTCATTCATAAGCTTCCCCCGTCACATGGTTGATTATTTCTATTTCTATTTTTCTACAATATTACTATAATAAGGAGAATAAAGACAAAATTAATACATAGCCCCATTAAAGTAGGTGTCAGGATGAATGTAAAACAATTTGTAAAAATACATCGTGAAGAATGGAAACAGCTCGAACAGTTAATCACAACGATAAGCAAGTACAGAAATAATATAACAGGTGACCGAATCACTCAATACCATCGTCTCTATCAAAAGGCGGCCCAACATCTTTCCTACAGTCAAACTTATTTTCCTAATGATGAAGTCACCCAATATTTGAACGGACTTGTAGCTAAATCACATAATCTATTGTATAAAGACCAGGTATCAAGCATCAAACAAATCCGTCATTTTTTTAGTGAAAAATTTATTGGGCTGTTGTTTGAGCAATGGAAATTTGTCATGTTTGCAATGATCTTATTTATGATTGGTGCTTTGGGGAGCTTTCTTTCAGTCATGAATGACTCTCTGCATATCTATTCCATTCTCCCAGCCGAAATTGCTAAAGGTGTGGACCCGGAACAACTTGGGAAGGGCCATGATGCGGTGGACTCATCGCTCATGTCGGCAAGCATTATGACAAATAATATCAAGGTCGCGATCTTTGCTTTTGCCGGTGGAATTACATTTGGGCTTGTGACCGTTTATTTGATGGTCTACAATGGCATCATCATTGGTGCGCTCGCTGCCCTATTTTGGCATCACAGTAAATCGTATGACTTTTGGGCATTTATTGTTCCCCATGGGATGATTGAGCTTACAGCCATATTTATTGCTGGAGGAGCTGGTCTTTTAATGGGCTATAAGCTGTTTGTCCCAGGGCAATATTCAAGGAGTTTTCAATTAAAACAGCAAGCGATTCGCTCCGTTCAACTTCTGCTTGGAACGATTCCTTTGTTTGTTATTGCTGGCATCATTGAAGGGTTTATCACACCAGCAGATATTTCATTAGAAGCAAAGTATAGTGTTGCTTTCTTAACGGTAATTGGGTTGTTCCTTTATATTGTGATTGGAAAGCTAAAACTTACAAAGGTTATAAAAGATTCTGATTGATAATGTCAATATAATGCGAAACAGCTGTAATCGCCAACTTTTTCTCACGGGCCTCAATCATTTGGAGGCCTTGTTTTTCCCATTTGATTTTTTCTCTTTTCTTAACAAGAATTTGCTGCTGTGCTATACTTTTTCGCATCGCTGCTTGGACCGTATTCGGCTCCTCTTTGACTCTTCTTAAAAGTGTCTGATCTTCTATCCCAATCATTAAAAATAAATGCCGTTGTCTTAGACGTCTTAATAGCATAAGAGCACTTTCCTCATGAAGAAAGGTGCGGACATCACTAAATAATAGGAGCAGACTTCGTTTCTTTTGAACCATTTCTAAATATTGCAGGATGGCAGCATAATTAGACTCAGCTGCATCCACTTTTAATGAATAGATTGCTTGAAGGATGGTCTGTAGATGGGCTATCCCTTTGGCAGGGGGTACAAAGACTTTTATGTCCTTTGAAAAGGCAAGTACCGACACATAATCTCCATTTTGGAGTGCTGCCGCTGTAACGGTTAATGCCGCTTCTAATGCTTTTTCTAAGCGATTCCCCTTGGATAATTCTGCCCCCATCATTCTTCCGCAATCAATTAAGATCGTAATATACTTTCCATGCTCCGGTTCATATTCATTCGTCATTACTTCACGAAGCTTCGCTGTTTGGCGCCAGTTGATTTTACGCGGATCATCCCCGACGACATAATTTCTAATCTTGGAAAATTCGCCAACTCCACTGCGCTGTCTTCGAATCTTTAACCCTTCGTAAACCAAATACTTCTGTGCATTTTCTAAATACTGCTTGGTCTCGGTTAAATCAGGAATGACTTTCACTGAATCCGCTAATTCAACTGTCATTTGCTTTTCCCACAAACCTAACAAACTCGCATATCGAAAATAAAGCTTATTGATTTCGTATTTTCCTCGTATTATCGCACTCGTACTATACGAAATCTCGACCGTTGATTTTTTTGATATTGTTCCAATGATAGGAAACGGCCTTTCGAAGGACTGCGGCAAACCATCGACCATGCGGTATGAAAAAGGATAAGGAGAGTCATTCTGAACCTCAATCTTTATGGTATATGAAATTCCTCTTTCAAACTCTTCCGCCATCAATCGTTGAAAGAATAGTTGCTTCTTTTTGGGTGAAAAAAACAAGTCTGTCAGACTTATGAAAAGCACAATGATATTAGTAGTAATAACAAAACGCCAAGAAATTTCCCAAATCGTACCGAGAACTAATCCTAAAGATAGGATTAGGAAAACAAGCAGTAATCGTTTAGTTGGTAAAATCCCTCTATCTTGGAACAGGAACCGAGCCCACCAGCTCTTCAATGATTTGGTCAACGGTTGCTCCCTCCAATTCTACATGCGGGGATAACTGAATGCGATGGCGCAGGGCCGGTTTGGCGACTATTTTGATATCGTCTGGCGTCACATAATCCCGTCCTGAAAGGTATGCCCATGCTTGTGCTGCCTTTCCTATCGATATTCCTGCTCGGGTACTGGCACCAAATCGGATGGCATCTGCATCACGCGTTTTTCTGACAATTTTCATCATGTAATCTAATACATTCTCACTAACAGTAACTTTTTCGATTTCTTTTCTAATCCTTAAAAAATCTTCCATTTCTAAGATGGGTGAAACAACCTTTTCGTCAAAGCTGTTTTCAATTACTTGTTTTAAGACATTTTTCTCTTCCTCATAGATTGGAAATTCAATTCTCAGTTTAAAAAGGAATCGATCTTGCTGTGCTTCTGGGAGCGGGTAGGTACCTTCAAATTCAATCGGATTTTGAGTGGCGACCACAAAAAACACCTCGGGTAACGGATACGTTTCTCCTTGGATCGTCACCTGTTTTTCTTCCATTGCTTCTAAAAGGGCAGCCTGGGTCTTTGCAGGTGTCCGATTTATTTCATCAGCTAAAAGGATATTTGTAAAAATTGGTCCCTTTAACGTTTGAAAAGTGTTTTCCTTCATATTGTAAATCGTGCTTCCGGTAATATCACTTGGCAATAAGTCAGGTGTAAACTGGATCCGGTTAAAGGAACCTCCTAAAAGATTCGCTAGCGTACGTACCATTTGAGTTTTTCCGGTGCCAGGCACTCCTTCTAGAAGGACATGCCCTCCTGCTAAAATAGCGGATAAAAGGAGTCTTAAATTTAGACTCTGACCTAAAATCCTCTCTTCATATTTTTCCAAAAAGGATGTTAATTCTGTTTTCATTCTTCAACCTCTCTCCTTAATAGCTCAAGCTTTTTCGACCATAATATGTATTCCTGTTTTGTGATTTTTTCTTTTTCGAGGATGTTTACTAACCCTAAAAGAAAAGGTCTAATCTCATTTGCAGGCACTTTAGTCCATTTTCTTTCAAAATAACTCGATAAATCTTTCCATTCCCGATTATATGGAATTTGCCATCGTTCCTGGAGAAGCAGTTTGACATAGTCTGCTTGGATGATTATTGAATCACGATAGCGTTTGCCGCGGAGAAACCAGGCAGCAACAGCTTGGATTCCCTCATCACTAAAACGAACCGACTCTTCCCTTGGGACGAAAATAGGTCCGAAACGCTTTCCCTTCGACCATAACCAGAGAATCATCAATAGTCCCCCTTGCAAAACAAGGAGTAAAAACCACATCGGGTACACATTCAAAAAAGTAGACGCATTTTCTCCACCGTGAATGTATTCATCAAACAGAATCGTGTCCGTGGACCCTTCATTGATCAGATAGAGAAGAAGTCGTAAATGGTCTTTTTTTAATAGATCCCCATTTGTCATCCACCCAGGGGTTATCGCCACAATTAAATGACCATTTCCATATGATTGTTTAACCGCAATGGGACCAGCCTCATCATATATTAATACTTCCTCTTCCTCCTTGGTCTGCAAACGGATGACTGAATCGATTTGAGCACGATAAGAAGTATGACCTTGAGTGTAAACCTTCATTGTTTCTTGTGTGTCAACTGATACTGTTTTTACGTCAAACATCCCTTGTGGATCGTTTTGTAATAACAAGATGGTGTTTCCGGCCTTCATAAAATTGATATAAGCGTTCATTTCTTCCTTTTCAGGAATAAAAGCGGGTTCAGCCATAACTAGTAATTGGTGGTCAGCTGTTGCTTTTAGTAAATCTGGTGATTGACTCCAGATTTCCCCTGCTTTATCTTTTTTTACATATGTATAAAATGCCTTCACACCAGTCGGCGAAGGTGAATCAGTAAGATATGCTGGGAAAACTTGCGGTTTAGGCGAATAGCTAAAATAGCTGAAGACTAGAAATAAACTGAGCAGGATCACCAGCCCGATCCAATTGCGTATTTTGGAAAGAGATTTCATAAAATATTCTCCTCCCCTGTATCGACAAGTACTTTTCTTGCTTCATCATGAAACTGGGAATATTCTTCTTTCTGTACGTTCCGTTCCCCATAGGTCACTTCCTCAAAGAAGTGTGCAAGCTTAAAAAAGAGTTCTGCCTTTTGTGAATCTACTTTCCTTAGTTCATCATAATATTCCCAATTCGTTTTCCAAATTCTAGCCTCCAGCAATCCCTTTTCATGAAAGTAAAGAAGCAGTGCTAAAAACAAATGGCGGGTGGAAAGTGTATATGCTCCTAACGCCTCTTGTTTTTCTGCCTCTTCCAGATGTTTTTGATACGTCCAATTCATTTCCTTCATCGATTGAAGCGGCTTTTGTTTGCGAAGGAGCCGAGTTCGGCGAGTATGACGGATGAGAAAAAAAGTAGATAAAGCTAACAGGATGATGATAACCACTATGATTGAAATAAGAATCGGAACGGAAGCACCGCTTGCTGAATCGATGGCAGGAAATAATTTTTCGAGCTGTGCTGCAATCCATTCTTTTGCTTGATCCCACCAGGTTGCAATGAAACCCTTTGAGTCATTGTAATATACTTGATATTCTTGTGATTTTAAAATATCTTCAAGGTCATCGCGTGCCTTGTTTGCATCTAACATAATCATCACCTAACATAATAGGTTTTTTATTGAACAGTCTTATAGTCTTCTAGCATCTCTTTGATATCATCCGCATCGTGTCGTGTTTTTAAATCAAGATACAGAACCCCATAGCCCACGGAGAAAATCATTGTCGTAACTAAAGTGACAAGGTTTGAAATTAAGGTTAACAACACGCTATTTCCTAAAACCATTCCAAACGTTACTTGGACACCAAAGCTTATACTTGAAATAATAAAATAAAACACGATATAGAGACCCATCAACACCCACGTACGCTTCCTTGACAATCTCCAGCTTCTTCCTAAACCAGGTGAATCCTTATCCAGTACGACAGAGCCAAAATAAAAGCTCCAACGGGTTAATAATAGTCCAATTCCAAGGGCAAACCCCAGAAATAGGACAACTCCTAAAAGGATCCCTAAAACCGGATTCACTGTCGTCGCAACCACACCACCGATGACACCGACGATCGCGAGTGGAATAATGATAATCCCCATGGTTATAAGAAAGAATAAGATACTGCTGCCAATCATCGGCCAAAATCGTGAAAAGGCTTGTTTAATAACGGAACCGACGGTATATTCTTCATTTTTTCGAACATGATTGATAGTAAATAGGATCGCTGCCTCCGCAACAGGTGCCAAAATGGCACTAATCAAGCCAACTACGATTAATCCGATGTCTGCGCTCAAACTGCTGGAATCAAAGGTCCCTGATGCTTCAAAGCTCGTAAGTATTTGCTCAAACCAAGCACCATCGCTTCCAACCTCTCGAAAAAAGCTGGTTCCAGCCATGAGCTGGAGTATCGCTTGAAGCAAGTAAACCGGTCCCATGAAAATCAGTAAAATCATAAAAAAGTCCTTAAAGCGATTTTTTGTTAAATGAAAAGTATGATCGAGTATTTCTCCAAAACCTTTTGGGCTAGAAAACTTTTTATCCACAGGTAATATCCTCCTAGAATCATTATCAATAAGAATTATTTTAACATTATTCAGATATATTTAGTGTAAAAAGTTGTCAAAACGTAAATTATGGACTACTTCCAAAGTAATTTTACGTAGGAGATCTGTTTTTCGAATAATATAGTAATTTTTGTCAAAGAATAAATAATGGTTTTGCTTTTTACATATTAGTAAAAGTAAGAAAAAGAGGGACAGAAAGTTGAGGTATAGAACATGCTATGGAAATGGAAACAAAAGCAGCAAATAATGAATTATAACGCTGAAGGATATTATATCGTTGATCAAAAATTAAACACCCAGCGGAATCCCACATTAGTTTCTGTCATTACCCCCGTTTATAATGCTGAAAAATATCTTAGAAAAACGATTAACTCTGTCCTAAATCAATCCCTTGGCTTGGAAAATTTCGAATATATATTAATCGATGATGGTTCTACCGATTCCTCAAGAGATATTTTATTAGAATACTCTTCAAAATTTGATAACATCATTGTCGTTTTTCTTAAAAGAAATACTGGTACACCTGGCCGTCCGCGTAATATCGGTATTCAATTGGCGAGCTCCAAATATATGACTTTTTTGGATGCGGATGATTGGCTTGAACCCAATGGACTCGAAGTATTATCGACCATTTTAGAGGAAACAAGTGATGATTATGCAGTTGGGAAAACCATTCAAATTCAAGCAAAAGGTAAGACAATTATTATCGGAGAGCATGAATCATGTAAAGAAAGAAGAAGTGAATCACCATTTTCGATCCCACATATCTTTCATCATTTAGGACCCAGGGCACGAATGATAAAAACGAGTGTAATAAAGGACAATCAGATTTTTTTTCCTGAAATGAAATTTGCTGAAGACAAACAATTTTTCATTGACGTTTTAACGCATTGTCAGTCAATTTCCACGACGCAACATCCAATTTATTATTTGAATCGAATCGATAATCAAAACACTCGTTTGTCAAATCAGACCAACATTATCCAAAAGACAAATTGTAATCTTAAAGTGATTAACCATATTATCAACAAGAATTTAGAACTAGAAAAAAAGAAGATGGTTTTAAATCGATTATATGAATTTGATTCAATTACGAGATTTTTCACTACACCTCATTTTCAAAAAACAAGGCTTAAGCGCGTCTATTACTATAAGTTTAATCAAGTGTTAAAAACAACGAAAAAGCTAAATTATGAGTTTTCAGGGGAATTCTTTCACCCAATGAACAAAGTCGTATATAACTTGTACACTGATCGAAAATATAAGCAACTTGAGAACCTTTTTGCGTGGGATAAGAATGAAAAAATGAAGGATGTTATCATTAAAGATAATCTTCCCTATGTTGTTGTCCCCTTTCTAGAAGACCCATACAAATATATAAGAATTCCAATGCATTCGACATTTGAAGAAGAATATATTGATAAGAATAAATATTATCTTAAATTTAAGGTATTTGGTGATCATCTGGATTCACTCACACATGGACTGATTCGTGATACAAACAATGGCCTGCTTGAATCTTCCCTGCCTGTGAACGTTGATAAGAGTGGGAATGGGATATTAGAATTGGATTTAGAGCTACTAAACCATTATCCGTCATCAAATTATGCTATCTTTCTACGTTTCAATGATTATTTAAAAATTAATATCAGAAAACAGATCCAAAGTAAGAACCAATATCAATATAAGAATCGTGATTTTACTTTTTACAATACCACCTACTCGAACGTTGGCTTAAAAATATCTTCCAAAAAATAAAGGGCCAGTGGTTACTGTCCCTTCAAGCCTTTGACAAAATACGCTAGTCCATTGTCAGAAGCTGCTTTGATGAAGGAAGAACTATAATTAAATGATTCATCCGACCCAAGTGTAAAATCACCAGCAGCACTTATTTTGATTGTCGTTTCTTTAATTGGTTCTGGTTTGATTTCTAGTTTAGTTTCTGGTTTTGGTTCCTCTTTTATTTCTTCAGGAGATATTTCCTTAATCTTGGCGGTTTTTGAAGCAGCATTCTTTTCCTTCAAACTACTATTTAAGTAAAAACCACCAGTAATAAGTAATATAACTGCAATGATAATGACCGGTACCAATGATTTCATCTTTCCTCGTTTTTTGTCTTTTCTACTCATCATAGTACCAAATACCCCTTTTATTTACTTAACTTTCCTAATTCTACAAAAAGTTCACCCATAACTCTATAAAAAATAACCCACGTTTGTCTCCATTAGGAAGACAACATGGGTTATTTTGGAGTAGCTTATTTTTACAAGCGTGAGAATTCTTCTACCAATTCACCAAACCGTTTCATTGAATTCTCAATTGGAAATGGAGTGGTTAGGTCGACGCCGGTCTTTTTTAACAGTTCAAGCGGATAATCCGAACTACCGCTCTTTAAGAATTCCAAATAGGAAGTTAGCGTTTCTTGGTCGCCTTCAAGAATCTTAGTCGCCAAATGAATCGCAGATGCAAATCCTGTGGCATACTTGTAAACATAAAAAGGGCGGTAGAAATGAGGGATTCTTGACCATCCAAATTTTACTTCCTCATCAAAGACAACCTCATCCCCGTTGTATTCCCGGAATAGTGTCTCATAGGTTTGATTAAATACTTCCACATTTAAAGGCAGCCCCTTTTCTGCCATTTCATGTGTCTTCATCTCAAACTCAGCAAACATGACTTGTGTGAAAAATGTCCCCTTAAATTGATCGATAAAATGATTAACTAAATGTTTTCGCACATCAGGGTCTTTCTCATTGTTAAGTAAATAGTTAATTAGCAGGACTTCATTGACAGTTGATGCCACTTCTGCAACGAATATACTGTACCGAGCGGTAATTTGCGGCTGGTACTGCGAACTCCACCGGCTGTGGACACCATGCCCACATTCATGGACCAGCGTGAATAAACTGTCCAAATCATCCTGATGATTTAACAGGATATATGGATGGACCCCATAGACACCAAGATTGTAGGCACCTGACCGCTTTCCAGGTGTTTCCCTAACATCAAGATAACGAGCATCTTTAAACTCCTTAAGAATCTGGATATAATCTTCCCCGAGCGGTGCTAAAGCTTTACACATCGTGTCATAGGCTTCATCATATGAAATCACTTGTTTGACTCCACTGACAAGCGGGACACTCATATCATATTGACGTAGTTCGTCGAGATCCAACTTTTCCTTGCGGATGCGTGAATATTGATGAAGTGGACCAATATTTTGTTTGGTTGTTTTAATCAGATTCTCATAGACCTCTTTTGGCACCTTATCCCCAAATAATGCCTTTTCTAATGCAGAAGGATATTGACGGATTTTAGCAGTTGTCACATTATTTTTAATGGCGGCGGATAGGGTGGCGGCAATCGAATTTTTCAAATGCAAGTATGGTTGATAATATGCTTTATAGGCCTCTCTTCGCTTTTCACGATCTTTTTCTTCGATTAATTTTGAATACATGCCCCTTGTTAATTCCACCCGTTCCCCGTTATCACTGGTTACTTCCCCAAACTTAATATCAGCGTTATTCATCATTCCAAAGATATTACCTGGGGCCGAGAGTGCTTCACCTAGTTGGGAGAGAACTGCTTCCTGTTCCTTTGTTAATACATGCTGCTTGTATCGAAACGACTCCCATAAATCCTCTGCAAAGTATTCTAGCTCCTTTTCTGCTGATATGTATGCTTTTAATGATTCTTCATCTAGGCTTAATAAATAAGGCATAAAGAAAGAGGTGGCAGCACTAACCTTAACACTCAGTTGTTTTGCTCTGTCTAAGTGGGACTGTGCCTGGGTATCCCTTGTATTTTCATCTACACTCAACATGGCATAGGCATAAACTTTGTTGAATAGAAAAGATAACTCTTCTCTTTGCTTAAGATATTGATAAAGTGAGTGTCCGTTTTGAATGGTTCCATCATATTGTTTTAGGTTAGCTGCCATCTTTTCAATTAGCAGATAATCTTCTTCCCATTTCTTGATATCCGAATAGATATCAGCTAAGTTCCACTTTTCATGCGCTGGGACTTCTTTTCGATTGGTATAGGTTACCATTTGTCCAATCCGCTCCTCTCAATGTAAAAAATAACAATCAGCTTATATTCTCTATCATAATAAATCTATTCTTAAATTCCTATTCACAAACCTTAAAAAAGAAGAACAAAAAAAGCAGGCCATTAATTTTGACCTACTTCTTAAATAATACTTATAGGGTTAATTCTTTCTCAATCACCGCTAATCTTTCCTTTACCTCATCTTCGCTTAAACCGTGTTGTGCAACATAACGGTTGCGAGGAAGAACCCGGCACTCATGCGAACAGCTTCGTAAGTGTTTATGTTCGTTTTCTTCAGAGCAAAGGATTTTTCGATTACATGCTGGGTTGGCACAATTTACGTAGCGCTCGCAAGGCTCACCCGTGTAATAATCCTTCCCAACAATTACATGCTCTTTTTGATTTACAGGAACACTTATTCGCTCATCGAAAACATAGAGCTGACCATCCCATAAATCCCCTTTAACTTCTGGGTCTTTTCCGTAGGTAACAATTCCGCCCTCTAGTTGCGATACATCCTCAAAGCCTTCTTTCAAAAGCCAGCCTGAGAATTTTTCACAACGAATTCCACCGGTACAATAGGTAAGAATCTTTTTGCCTTCAAACGCTTGCTTATTTTCTCGTATCCATTCAGGCAGGTCACGAAAGTTAAGAATATCCGGTCTTACAGCCCCTCTAAAATGACCTAAATCAAATTCATAATCATTTCGGGCATCGATGACAACCGTATCTTCCTTTTGCATTTCCGCAAAGAATTCTTTTGGTTTCAAATGCTTACCGGTTTGCACATTCGGATCCACATCATCTTCCAAACGCAATGTGACAAGTTCCGGTCTGAATTTTACCTTCATTTTTTTGAAGGCATGCTCGGACGCTTCATCAATTTTAAAAATAGTCCCTGCAAAAAGTGGATGTTCATCCATATATTTCATATACGCGTCAGTTTGTTCAATGGTGCCTGACACCGTTCCATTAATTCCTTCCGCCGCAATGATAATTCGACCTTTGAGACCTAGTTCATTACAGTAGTTAAGATGTTCCTGGGTCACTTCTTCAGGATTCTCTATTGAGACATATTTATAATACAATAACACTCTATAGTCTTGATTCATGGTTACCACCTTACAATTTTATATATATTAAATACTTAGTTTTTAACATTAACCTTATGATTATAGCAAAAACCAACAAATAAATTCAAATTATTTCACTTTCCGAAGGCTGCTGTACCAACATAGGTTGATATTACCAACCGTTCTTCCTCGCTTTTTCTGTTACAATTTTTTATATGAGAAATAATAAGGAGGAACACCATCTATGCATAAACGTCATCTCCTCCTTGGTCTGGTAATTGCGGTGACCTTCATTGGAGGAATACTAACTGGAGTCATTTACACTAAAAATAATGAAAAGCAAGATCGTCCCAATACGCTAATATTAGAAGATGCACCTAAATCGGCCATTAAGCCAAATTCAAAAGAACTCCCTAAATTGAAGAAGGCATCATCAAAGGTGCTGATCGGCTATGTTCAGGATTTTCGTGATCCAAACATGGTTGATTATTCCAAATTAACACATGTCATTTTCTCCTTTGTTCATCCTACTAAGGATGGAGGAATTTTATTTAATGGTGATCCAGCTTTAAAAAACCTTAGAGCTGTTGTTAAAAATGCGAAAAAGCATAACACGAAAGTGATGCTGGCGATTGGTGGATGGTACCATATCAAGGGCGGAGAATCCTACAATTATTTTAAACCGGCGATCTCTGATCCTAAATCTAGAGCAAAGCTAGTTAAAGAGCTTACTAATATCGCAGTCCGTGAAAAGCTGGATGGGATTGATATCGATTTTGAACACCCTCGTTCAACAGAGGATGCACAAAATCTCTCTGCTTTTGCGAAAGAGTTAAGTGCCCAGCTTCATCCAAAAAAGAAAGAGCTATCTATTGCTGTTTATTCAAAGATTCATGCGGTGACGTTAACGGAAGTAGCCTTTATTCAGTATGATCCATCTATGTTCAAAACGGTAGACCATGTTAATATTATGGCGTATGATGGTCAGTATGACGGCAGTTACAATGCCGCAAATTTATCGCCCTATCCCTATACAGAGAAAATCGTAAACTATTGGACAAACCTATTTGAAACTCAGAAACTTTCAAAGGAAAAATTAGTATTGGGCGTCCCGTCTTACGCCACACCGGAAGATCCTAAAATCAAACAGGTATCCTTTGCAGCAATAATTAACAATAATCCTGCCAATGCTGGAAAGGACACTGTTCAGATGAATGGTACGACCTACCATTATAATGGCGGTGTTACGATGATAAAAAAAACACGTCTGGCCCTCGATCACGGCTTTGGCGGCATGATGATGTGGGAAATTGGTCATGATGCACAAGGATCACATAGTCTGACAGGGACAATTTTTACAGAACTTAAAGCATCGGGTAAAGAACCAGTTAAATATTATACTGCAAAAGGATATTAACATGAAAAGGCTGTTCCCACAGGAACGGCCTTTTTTCGGACGTCAATAGCCTCCATACCTTCGACTGAAGCCTCTTTCCCCTTTTTCAAACAACTAGGTGCCTGACACCCATTTTGACACGAAATTGTAATAAATATTGGTATTTGTCGAAGATTTTTCCGAACTTTTTGAAGGAGATTGTCGAAAAAGAGAGAATCAAGTTAAGGAGGTTAAATAAAGGAGGAAATATTTATGAAGAAATTGCTAACAGTTTTATGTGGAATCGTTATTGCATTATCGTTGTTTGTGACTACTGGTAATACGGTAAAAGCTGCAGAGGCATATGAAGATTGCACCTGTCACGATCTTTTACCACTTCAGGGTGCAGAAAGAAATAAGATTGTTGCTACGTTTTTAAGTAGTGAAGAGTTTAAGGCAAAAAAATTGGAACTCCTTAAATCTGGTTTTTCATGGAATGGAGCACATAGTATTGAGGTTGTCTTACCTGCTGAGGGTGTAACATTTGTCGGTGTACCTTTTATTAGTGCTGATGGCATTCCAGCAATGTACGTATTTATAAATGGAAGTTTCGCAGGTGCTGTCCCAGCAGATGCAGAATAAATAATAAAAATCCCAACCTTTTAGTGGTTGGGATTTTTATTGTGTATTAACTTAAATTTTTCAAATCCTATTTATCCCCAAACTGCCAAACACTATGACTGAGGTTTCCATATCGAAAACTGCGATGCAGCAAAGTAGCTTTTTGACTATCGTCAGCTGCTCCCAACGCATAGAAAATCGGAATGAAGTGTTCATTGCCATAGCGAGGTACGGCATATTCAGCATTTGGAGCAAGTGAATCATACTTAAATAAGGAATCCAAATCCCAATTATTCAGATGGGTTGCCAACCAATCATCAAACTCAAGTGCCCA
Source organism: Bacillus sp. ISL-75 (assembly GCF_018613095.1). Lineage (NCBI taxonomy): Bacteria > Bacillati > Bacillota > Bacilli > Caryophanales > Bacillaceae > Bacillus > Bacillus sp. ISL-75. The sequence goes on along the minus strand of NZ_JAGGQX010000030.1, from coordinate 83,458 downwards.
TTGATCGACTTCGTTATCTGCCCATTTCACTGCTCTGAGATTATGCACAGTTCCTCCACTCGCAATAATTAAAATATCATTGGCTCTTAATGCAGATAAACTCTTTCCGATTTTATATTGTTCTTCTGGTTTAAGTTTTGGATTGACAGACATCGAAATAACCGGAATATCTGCATTTGGATAAAGTAGACGAAGAACCACCCATGCTCCATGATCCAAGCCACGTTTCGTTTCAACTTCGAATGGTACACCGTTTTCTGTAAACAAATCTTTAATTTCTTGAGAAATCTGCTGATTCCCCTGAGCTGGATATTTGATCCGGTATAATTCCGGGTCAAATCCACCGAAATCATAAATGGTCTCATAGTTGTCGACCTGACTTACTTTTTGCATAGATGATTCCCAATGGGCCGAAAACAAGATTATCGCTTTTGGGTTGGGCAGCGTTTGCCCAAGATGATTTAGAAACTGCGTATATTCATTATTCTCAATCGCTAATAGCGGTGCTCCATGAGCAATAAAAAAAGATGGCAACATATTGCTTCCCCCTATTTAGTTATTATAACTTTTCGATAAAGATTTAGTTTCTTCCTTTTGACTTTTGAAAATAAGTTGATCCAACGCAAACATTTTACTTCCATTAATCGCAATAAACACAGCCATTGCCAATAAAGCTAAATCTAATTCATAACCAGCCATTTGTCCATTCCCTAAAAAGCCTATAGCTAGTTTCACTTTGATTGTTGCACCAATCATTAACAAAGCCAATAAAGCTGAAACGATTCTACTGCCTAAACCTAAAACTAATGCAGCCCCACCAATCATTTCTACTGAAGCAACACCATATGCTAAGGCTCCTGGTAACCCGATACTGTCAAACCAGCCAACGATATTTTCAATTCCGCCTTGGAATTTAACTAACCCATGAACAAAGAACGTAATTCCTAACATAACTCTTAAAATTAATGTACTAGCTTCGAATTTGTTTAACATTTTTCATTTCCCCTTAGTTGTTTTTTAAGATTCTACTTTTTCCAATAACCAGTTCATAAAATCCTTGTGGTTTTCCAATGAAACTGTATGTCCTTCTTGATAAGTTTTAAAGGTGACATCTGCCCCCAACTCATGAAAATACTCATTATTTGCCAAACCCCATTCGAATGGAAGGACCTGATCCAACTTGCCATGGGAAATAAATAACGATAGTTTATCGACTGGCTTTATGTTGTATTCTTCTTTTACAAAAGCAGGAATGTAGCCACTTAATGCAATAATGCCCTTGATTCGATTTCCCAGTGTTAATCCTAGGGTCATCGATAGGATTGCCCCCTGGCTGAAGCCAAGTAAGAACAATTGACTCTCATCAATAGGATATTCGCTGCATGCATAATCAATAAAGGTAGTAAGCTTACTGATTCCTTCATCGAACACTTCTCGATGTGGTTTTCCATATCCTTGAATCGTAAAATACGCAAATCCTGGTGGTTGTGGAAGATGCCCGCGAACACTGAAAATGTAAAAGCGATCTTCTAGTCCGTTAACTAAAGTCAGCATATTCTGCTCATTACTGCCTATTCCGTGCATTAGAAATAAGGCAGGATATGTTTTACTTGGTTCCGTTTGTGCTGGTCGACGAAGTTCATAAAGCATCGGTGAATTCAATTTCCTCATCCCTTCTTATCACGTGTATGTTTATTAAAACGGTTATTGTTTTTAAATATGAACCTTTGTTGTTTATAGGATAACAAGAAATTAACCAGATTGTCAATTATTTTTTCTCTAATATAGAATTATGTTTTTTATTGGTAAACATAAATAAAATAAGGAACCGGATTGGTTCCTCTAATAAGACTTAGATAGTCGATAAATATCCCTGAATCTCTGAAATAAGATCCAAAGGATTTTCATACATACTCATATGTCCCGAATTTTTTATTAATGAATGTTTAATATTGGCTTTGCTAACCGAAAATGTCTTTTCTGAAGGGATAATTTGATCTTGTTCTCCCGCGATTAATAGGACCGGCACTTCAGAAGTTTCTAAAACACGATTGCGGTCTGGCCGGTCCTTCATCGCATGTAGTGCATCAATGGCGCCTTCTGCTGAAGTAGAATAGCCTATCTCCATTGCTGTTCCGACATAATTCTCATCTTGATTTTCCGGCGAAAATAGTTTTGGTACTAAACCGTCGATTAGCGAATAGATTCCCGACTGGTTGACTTTTTCAATATTGGCTTGCCTGCCTTTTTTCGCCTCTTCCGAATCTGGAAAGGCCGTTGAATGTATAAGCGAATACCCGTTTAATTGACCGCCATACTTTTCTGCGAAGGCAAGGGTGATATAGCCGCCTAATGAGTGACCAAACATCGTTACTTCCGATAGGTTTAATTGATCCAAAAGGTTTTTCATTTGATCCACAATATTTTCAATTGTGCTGCTGACTTTTAGAGGATCTGACTGACCATGTCCCGGAAGATCAGGAGCAATTACGCGGCAGTGTGCTGACAACGCAGGAATGACATGCTCCCAATAACTCGAGCTTCCACAAAACCCATGCAGCAGAACAATTGGTTTCCCTTCACCTTTATCTATGTATGCAATCGATGCATCTTGAACAGTAATTTTCTTTGTATCCATTTTGGTTTCAGCCCCAATCTTTTTTATTAAAGAAATTCATTACTAAAATATTCAAGACTTCCTATGAAATATCCTATGAAAATATCCGATTTCAAAAAGAGAGGGCATTTATTCTCCCTCTCTTTCGTTTTTTTTATTAATTTTTAGTTGTTTAGCTAATTTGTTCCTCATTATTATCATTGCTAAGTAAAATTCTTTTATTGGGAATTTGCGTTAAGTTTGATTTTTTCAATAAATAACTTAAGTGTTCAATTGGCATGGAGCCATGACCTTTGCTATCCGCTAGAGTGAATTGTACAGTTACTCCATTATAACTTTTTACAATCATTGATTCTGCTGAATTGAAAAAACCTTTAATCCCTTGAGAAATTTGATATTTCGTACCTTCTTCAATTAACATTACATTACTCCTTTATAGATGTTCTTCATATGTAGTATGCCAAGAAAGTTTTTATAAATACATAATTTTCCCAGTTGAAATCAATGAAAATAAAAAGAGAGATAATTAATCCCTCTTGGATCCGGCATATTACTCTTCCACTCCGTCTTCCTCGTCCATCATTTCATCAAAAGCTGTTGAAACTTTGTCGAACTCTTCATCACTTTCAATGGCGGTAAAATCACCGTCTGCATCTACCTTTAGAAAAAATATATCAATATCTTCATCCGATTCTTGTTTAATATCTGCGGCAAATCCAACTGCAACATAGTCATTTCCTTCAATATTCATTACCCCTAGCACTTCAACTTCTTGTTCCTCATCGTTCTCATCACTGATAGTAAAAATTTCCCCTACTTCAACTTTACTCATCTATACGTTCCCCTTTCATATAAAAAGTATATTCTAAACACAGTATCCCTAAAAAGAAGGAGTTTAATTCGAAAACATGTATTACCACTGTATATTGGACAAAATTCTTATATAATTAGTTCATAATGCATTTTAAGGAGAATTCAAATGAATCAAAAACAGTTAGAAGAAAAGATTATCGAAAACTATCGTGGTGAAGAGAAAATGATGATTCTCGTATTTGCTCAATGGTGCGTAAATCATGATCTTGATCCGGAAGAGTTATATCTGCGAGCCTATCCGAATCAGACCACCAATCCTGTCTTAAAAGAAGCAATTGAGTTAACCGTTTCGAAAGAAGAAGCGGGAGAAGTGGGTGACCAGACTTTGCTTGGTGTGTTAGCGCTGTTTGCCAATGATGATCTTGCTTTTATTGTTACGGAAGAGATAAACAAACTTAAAAAATAAGTTTTGTGTGAGTTTCAAGTTCTTTTGTGCAAATTTGAAAGGTTTTTGTGCAGATTTTCCATTGTTTTGTGCCATTTCTAAGATGTTTTGTGCCGATTTCAAGGTGTTTTGTGCAATTAGATATTTTCTTCCAATAATTGGACCTATTTCACTACTGATATAACAAAAAAAAGCAGACATCCTCCTTAGGTTATGTCTGCTTTTTTGTTTCATTAATAATGGTACTCTCTGTTAACTGGTGAAGGCTTCAGTAAGAAATCCTTTAAAGCCTCTCTATTTGCCTCCATGTTTATTTCAAGAACGGCTCCAGCATGAGGATAGGTTTTATTTACATAGCTATTTTGGATTGGGATCCGTAACCTATCGATATTCTTGATTGGATAAAAGACCAGTTTAGATAATACTGATAATATCTCTCCTTTGTCCATATCTGACTCTACATGATTTAAACTTTCCTCCACAAAATCTGGAAGAGCTGCTAACGACTCAAAATGACTAAACTTATTTTTTAATTGTTCCTTTACCTTGACAATGACTTCCTGTTGTCGTTTCACTCGGCCAAAATCACTCTCGTCATCATGTCTAAACCGGACATATTTTAACAATTCTCTTCCTTTCAGCGCATTTTCTCCAGGCTTCACGTTCATATTGAAATCGTCAATCATCTTTTGACTAACATTCACAGTAATTCCTTCTGGTGCAATCAGGTCAATGAAGTTTGCAAACCCTTCAAAATCAATGGAAATCGAGTGGTCCACTTTAATTCCGAAATTTTGATAAATCGTCTTTTTTAATAATTCATTTCCGCCGAAAAAATAGGCCATGTTGAGCTTGTCGTATCCTTTTGGATACCCGGGTATTTTGACATAACTGTCTCTCATCAAGCTAATTAACTTGATATTACCTTCTTTAGGAGCATATTGGGCAATAATGATTGCATCTGAGAAGGATTTAGGTTCGCCTCTTGAATCACTCCCAATTAAAAGAAAATTCATGATTCCCTTTTTATCTTTATGATTTGTACTATCTTCAATTTTGGATGGTGAAGAGGGTTGAACTTGATCTTGATCACTTAAATTTCCAGCTGAACAGCCTCCTAATAAAATAGAAAATAAAATTATCATGAATATTCTCAAGCTTTTCACCAACTTTCACTAATATTCGATTCAAGATAAAAGTTGCTACCCTGTTAATTTCTCATCTTTTGCTTTTGTTTATTCTTCCTTGCCATTATCTTTCCTTCCATAAACCTTATAATCACAGGATGATTTGCATAAAATTCCCTTTTCTACACATAATGAGAAAAAAATTATTTTGAGGGTGTATCATGAAACCAAATGCAGATCTTCCTTACAAGGAAGCAAACCCACAAAACGATAACGAAGAAGAGTGGCTCCAACGTTTATCAAAATCAAATGACTTTGTTCATGAGCATACTTCCATAAAAGAAGATCATCCTTTTTGGCTTTCGTATTATCGCACACTGATTTCATCTGACATCCTCCATCAGGATGTTTTGCCCTTTTTAAATGAGCAGTTATCATTAGAGGAATTAAAAAGCATCATTCCTGTCCAAGAAATTATTTTTACTAAAGATCCAAAGGAAATCATCCAAAACCTGATGCGGGGATTCTTGGTGATACAAAAGCATGACCAAGATGAAGAATGTCTATTAATTAATATTGCTAATAGTAAATTTCGAGATGTTAGCATATCAATGATGGAATCCTCGGCTGTTGGACCGCAAGTGGGTTTTATTGAAGAATTAGACACCAATATTAATCTTATTCGAAAACGATTACCTGTCCCTGAACTGCTTGTAATCGAAATGAAAGTCGGCGAACTCTCAAAAACCAATGTTGCAGTTATTTATATAGATGGGATTGCTGACCCGGAAAATGTTAACACGGTTGTTCAAAGAATAAACGATGTTCAGTATGATCATATCCAGGACAGTTCTTATCTTTCTTCAATGATTGAGGACAATACGAATTCCTTGTTCCCTCAATCCATATCAACAGAGCGCGTAGATCGGGTAGCTGCAGGGTTAACGGAAGGCAAAATAATCATTGCAGTGGATGGTTCACCAAATCTAGTCCTTGTTCCAGTTACCATAATTGAATCGTTGATTGCGATGGAAGATTATAGTTATTCCTGGATTATTGGAAATTTCTTTCGACTCTTACGCATTGTTGCTTTGTACATTTCTTGTTTTGCTAGTCCATTGTATGTAGCGATCATGACGTATCATTATGAATTGATTCCTGCCCCTTTGCTCGAAACTCTGGTTGGTTCAAGAGTAAATGTTCCCTTTCCTCCTTTTTTAGAGGCTTTAATGTTAGAAATCATGATTGAAATGGTAAAAGAGGCAGGTATTCGATTACCATATAAAATCGGACAATCTCTTGGGGTTGTGGGTGGTATTGTTATCGGACAGGCAGTGGTTGAAGCGGGATTAACTAGTAATGTATTGCTTATTTTAGTAGGGCTCGGTACCTTAGCTTCCTATACGGCGCCGGTTTATAAATTTAGCAACACTGTTCGGTTTATTAAGTTTCCAATAATTTTTCTTTCCCAATGGTTTGGATTGTTTGGGGTGTTTTTAGGATACCAATTTACAATCGTTCATTTATTACGGTTAACGTCTCTCGGACGTCCTTACTTAAGCATGTTCCCAATTCGAACAACATCATTTCAAGATCTTTGGTTCAGACTTCCTTTTTCAAAGCAGAAAGCAAACCCGACCGCCCTTAGACCACAAAAGAAAAGAAAAGCAACTGGGAATCGAGAAAACCCAGAACCAGTGAACGATTTTTATGAATAAATCGTAAAGGGGTATTCATTTGCAAGTGAATAAAAGGCATCAAGTTTCTCCCTATTTAGTTTTCTTTATTATTTACAATTCACAGGTTGGAGTTGGTATTTTAGGATTCCAAAGGACTATTGCTGCGAAAGCAGGTTATGATGCATGGATTGGTGTAATCGCGGCAGGGTGTTTCGTTCAAATGTTCATATGGATTATGTATAAGCTGCTTGAAAAAGCGGATGGTGATATTGTTGATGTCCATTCAAAGGTGTTTGGGAACATTCTCGGAAGTGTTTTGAGCTTTATCATTATGATTTATTATTGGCTGGCAAGCGTCTCAGTCTTACTGGGATTTATTGAGATTATTCAAGTATGGATGTTCCCTACCTTACCTTCATGGATCATTTGTTCATTAATCCTAGGATTAGTTTATTATTGTGTGTCCGGAGGATTTCGGATTGTAGTCGGTGTTTCTTTTTTATCATTTGTTTTTCCACAAATCACCCTAATCGTCCTTTATATTTTTCCATTGAAGGCTGCTCATTTTACCAATTTACTGCCAATCATGAAACATTCTTTTTTGGATATGCTGGATGCAGTCAAAAGTTCTATGTATACATTAGCTGGAACAGAAGCGTTACTCATGTTTTATCCATTTATTAGAGATGCTAAATCTTCAAAAAAATTCGCACACTTAGCTGTCCTGTTTACTACCCTACTTTATACGGTTTCTGCGATTGTTTCATTTACGTTTTATAGTGAAAGTCAGATAAAAGAAACAATTTGGCCAGAATTATCTTTAATAAAAATTATTCGGCTTTCTTATTTGGAGCGCTTTGAGTACTTATATATATCAATGTATCTCATCATTGTTTCAGCATTACTTGCCCTTCTATTATGGTGTTCTACCAGAGGTTTAAAGAGAATTTTTAAAAAGAAGCAAAAGAACTTTTTAATCATTTTAAGCCTACTTAGTGTGGTTATATCTCAATTAATAAACGAACAATTGAAAGAAGCACTGGATAAATACGTAACCCAAATGAATTTATTGTTCTTTTATGGCTACATCCCAATCCTCCTAATAATTTTCACAATACTAAGAAGGAGAAAACAAAATGGCTAATCGAACCTTAATAGGAATATGGGTTACTATTTTCTTATTATCCGGTTGTTCTATGATACCCACCAATATCGTCAATCAAATAAATATGACCCAGGGTGTAGGATATGATTGGGCCGGAAAGAAAATGATAAAAGGAACCATTACCTATCCAATTTATAAGAAGGATCAGCCCTCTACCACTGAAGTCAAAATAAGCTTAGGTGAAACGAGTAAAGAAATTCGGAGCAACATAAGTAATGAGTCACGGTATCCATTAGTCAGCGGTCAATTACGGGTTGCACTTTTTGGAAAATCACTAGCAAAAAAAGGGATTACAGATGTTGTTGACACCCTAAACCGTGACCCTTCCATAGGCAGTATTATTCAAATGGCTGTCGTCGATGGGGATGCCAGTGAACTACTTAAAATAGAGAAATTCAAAACAGAAAATGTTTCGTTGTTTGTACAAGAAATGCTGGATCAATCCATGAAATCAGATAATCTTCCTGAATCAAATTTACAAACATATTTATTTCAATTCAACCAAAATGGACAGGATCCCTACTTGCCATTAATCAAACAGGTAGAAGATAATATTAAAATTATTGGCATTGCGATATTAAAAGATGATCGATATGGCTTTCCTATTTTTATGGAGGATGCATTCACTTTTAAATGTTTAGTTGATAAATATAAGCAGGGCTTACAGCGTTTCACTTTAGAAAATGGTGAAATGGTCGTTCTAGATAATCTTCATTCAAAAGCACACTATCAAGTAAAAATAAAAAAAGGCCGACCGGAATTTACGATTAATCTTAAGATGAAAACAAGGCTTCAAGAATTCACATCTCCAAAGAAAAAAAGGGTAGCATTGGATAAAAAACATATCCAAAAGGAAATTGCCGAGCAATTAGAAGAAGATTCATTAAAACTCATCAAAAAGTTTAAAAAGCATGGCGTGGACCCTTTAGGTCTAGGTGCAAAATATAGAGAGCATGATCGCGATTTTAATGAAAAAAAATGGAAGAGATTCTATCCAACTGCAAAAGTTCATGTACATGTAAAGGTGAATATCAAGCAATCTGGGGTAGTCGATTAATTTATTAAAATGAACCGGATATTTTTAAAGAACATGGTCATCAAAATATAATCAGGGCTTGTAGCTCAATGGATAGAGCAACCTGAGGTCACAATCGTTGACTGCAGTGTTTCTTGTGGGTTCAACTCCCACCAAGCCCCTTTCCTCCTTAATCAAAAAAGGTAAGTCAGTTTAAATACTCACTTACCTTTTTTATTTTTTTAATTACACTAAGCCAAAATATCTAACTGTTTGTGTGATAATGAGTGGAACAAGAATCGCAATAACAGTTGGAATCAAGAAGGCAAGAAATGTCCATTTCTTACTTTTCGTTTCTTTATAAATATTAAGCAAAGTCGTGCCGCATGGATAATGTAGTAGCGAAAATAACATCATATTCAATGCTGTGAGCCACGTCCAACCGTGATCAAGAAAGATTTTCTTCAAATCTACCATACTATCAACTTCGGTTAAAGATCCTGTTGATAAATAACCCATCAATAGGATTGGAAGCACAATTTCGTTTGCTGGTAACCCTAAAATAAACGCCATCATGATGTAACCGTCAAGGCCAAGCATTTTTCCAAATGGGTCCAAAAACTCAACAGCATACATCAAAATGCTGGTATCACCAATGTAAATATTCGCAAACACCCAAGTTAAAATCGCTGCTGGAGCTGCCACTTTAACGGCACGCACTAACACAGACCAGGACTTTGTTAAAGATGAGCGTATCACGGTGTCAAATATCTTCGGTTTACGGTAAGGCGGTAGTTCTAATGTATAATGAGTAGGTACTCCTTTAAGTGCCGTTTTCGACAGAACCCAAGAAACAAAAAAGGTAACCACTATACCAAATAACACAATACCGACAACGACCCCTGTGGTAACAAGTGAAGCAACACCACCTGTAAAATTGGCAGCCATGAATAACGAAGCTAAAACAATTAAAGTTCCCCATCTCCCGTTACATGGAACAAAATTGTTTGTCAGGATAGCAAGCATCCGCTCTCTTGGTGATTCAATAATCCTCGTTGAAATAACTGCTGCCGCATTACAGCCAAATCCCATCGCCATTGTTAATGATTGCTTCCCATGTGCACCTACCCTTTTAAACAGCCGATCCATGTTAAAGGCTACCCTAGGAAGATAACCATAATTTTCTAATAATGAAAATGTTGGAAAAAAGATCGCCATCGGCGGGAGCATAACACTAATCACCCATGTTGTTCCTCGGTATAAACCGAGAACAAGGACACCGTGCAACCAATCTGGTGCATGGAGGAAGGTAAAAAATGATGTAATATACCCCTCTAAGAATCCAAAAAACTCAGCTAACATGGAGGATGGAATATTTGCTCCAGCGATTGTTAAATAAAAGAGAACTCCTAACATAGTAATCATGATGGGAAAACCAAAAATAGGTGATGTAAAAACCGCATCTAGTTTTTCGGTTCGAGTATCCCTTTTTGATTGTGTATAGGTAATTCCTTCATGACATAATTTATGACTGCGATCGTAGAGGTTTTGAACAATGTCATCTCTCAGCTTTGGTGTCGACAGCTCCTGAGCTTCAGCATAAAGCTTTTGAATACTCATTCTCTAAACCACCTCCTGCAACCAATCGGTTGCTAATTTCATTCAGTAATGTTTCGTCTCCATCTAGCAATCTCAAAGAAACCCAACGAGCGGATAATTGATCGCCAACAAATTCACGTACTTTAGGTTCAATTTTTTTAATCTTGGCTTCGATCTCAGCAGGATAGGACACTTGAACTGGGTTGCATTCAATCGCCCCTGTCACAATTCGATCAATGGTATCTAAGAGCATAGGGAATCCCTTTTTGTTCCTGGCAGAAATCTTGATAACAGGAACTCCCAACCGATTGGTCAACAATCGTTCATTAATTTGAATTCCTTGTTCTTCCGCAACATCAATTAAATTGATACAAATGACAACATTTGTTGTCATCTCTAATACCTGCAGCGCTAGATTAAAATTCCGCTCTAATGAAGTCGCATCAAGTACCACAACTGTCACATCTGGTTTTTCAAAAACGATATAATTTCGCGCTACTTCTTCATCCGTTGAATTCGAGAAAAGCGAGTAGGTGCCAGGAAGGTCAATAAGATTAAACGTTTTATCTTTATGCTGAACAGTCCCGTGTGCAAGTGAAACGGTTTTTCCTGCCCAATTCCCTGTATGTTGTCTGAGGCCGGTTAAGGCATTGAACAAGGTACTTTTCCCCGTATTCGGATTTCCAGCTAAGGCAATTCGATATTCATTACCCATTAGATACCAGCTCCCCTTCTATTTTTGAACTTTCCTCTCTTCTGAGGGCAATCGTTGTTTGACTGACACGAAATGCAATCGGATCTCCCAATGGACTTTTACGCATGACCTCAACTAATGCACCTGCCACAAATCCTAAGTCTAATAATCTTCTTCTCATCACACCGTCCAGATTTAAAGAAGTAATTTTAATTAAATTGCCTTTTTCACCATTTACCAGTTTGATAATTTTAGGGTTATCCATCTCTCTTTCCCCTCCTTCAAAGTTTTTACCTTGTGCAACTTTTTATTAATTATATGTATAATTTCCAAAATTGTCACCTATTTTGCAAAAATAAATATTATCTGCGTGTTGGAAACTAGGATTTTATCAAAAATTTAACTAAAAAAGCCCTTATGGATATTTTCCATAAGGGTTTATTTGCCTTTTAATAGAGATGTTTGTGGAGAACCAACTGTATACTGCTGCCATTCCAGCGGCATGAGCATTTGATACTGCCGCTCCAGGAATCGGTCATCAATCAATACGATGGTTCCGTGGTCCTCTTCCGAGCGAATCAACCTTCCCCCTGCTTGCAGCACTTTATTCATGCCAGGATATACATAGGCATAGTCATAACCGGTTTTGTTTTTCTTAATAAAATGATCCTTGATGAGGTTCCGCTCAAAACAAAGTTGCGGCAATCCTACACCTACAACGACAACCCCATTTAAACGATCCCCAATTAAATCGACACCCTCCGAAAAAATACCGCCGAGGACAGCGAAGCCCAGTAATGTTTCTGTTTGATTGGGTTTAAATGCCGCCAAGAAATCTTCCCTTTCAGTTTCGGTCATCCCTGATGCTTGGATGATCGTATTGGTTTCTTGGTCTTGTTGCTTAAACTGGTCATAAACAATAAGTAAATACTGATAGGATGGGAAAAAGATAAAGTAATTCCCAGGCCGGTTTTTAATCAAGGCTTGGATTGCAGATACAATTGAACGCTTTGTCTGTTCCCGGTCTCGGTAACGAGTAGATAATGGATTGATAAAGACGTCGACTTGATCACTTGAAAATGGTGAAGGGATGGATATTGCATAATCATCGTCCTGCCCACCAAGGATTTCTTGATAATAGGATAAAGGAGACAATGTGGCCGAAAAGAATAGTTTTGATCGATAGCCCTTCCCCATTTGTTTAAGAAGCTTTGAAGGATCAATGCAAAAAAGCTTCACGAGTAAATCGTTCTTAATTTTTTCGGCATAAACGACATAATGTTCATCAAGCAACTCGGTAATTTTTAAAAAATTATTTACCACAAAGTATGCTTCCAAAAGAGTTTGGGACGTTTCTGTTTGAAGAACCTGTTCTGCGCTTTCTACAAATTGAATCAGTTGTTCAATTAATTCTTCATCCAAATCATCAATAGTGAATTCATTTTTATCTAGATTTTCTTTTTTGAGGGAAATAAACCAAGCATTTAGCTTGGTTGCAGACTCATATATTGCTTTATTGACACCCTTAAAATCCTTTTTCAATTGGAGAAATAATTCTTTGTTTAAGGTTGCTGAAAACATCTCACGCCCCCGGTCCACCAGATTATGTGCCTCATCGACTAGGAGTGCGGTATGTTTTTTTTGCTCTTCAAACAGACGTTTTAGCGATACCCGCGGGTCGAAAATATAATTGTAGTCACAGATGATACAGTCCACTGTATAGGTAAGGTCAATCGAAAATTCAAATGGACAGACCCTATGTTTCCTTGCATATATTTCAATTACTTCACGGGTCATGCCGGTTTCATTTGTTAGGATATCATGAATCGCGTCATTGATCCGATCATAATAGCCATTTGCAAATTCACAATAATCCTTTTGGCAAATAGTTTCCTCTTTAAAACAAACCTTGTCCTTGGCCGTAATGGTCAGCGTGTTCATACAAAGACCTGAAGAGCGCATTTTTTTAAACGCCTCTTCGGCCGTTGTACGGGTAATCGTTTTAGCCGTAAGGTAGAAAACTCGATTCAGAAGCCCCTCCCCGATTGCCTTTACTGAAGGAAAGAGTGTCGATATCGTCTTGCCGATTCCTGTTGGCGCTTTAGCAAACAGATTTTTTTCATCTAAAATCGTCTTATAAACCACTCCAGCTAATTTCCGCTGTCCCTCGCGATAGGAATCAAATGGGAAGGCTAGCTCTTTACAGCTTCCATTTCGTTTTTCCCGATTCTCATGGAGCAGCTTAGCGTATGGTGCATAGTCTTCTATTACCTGACCAACAAATGCTTCTAGTTCTGAAATCTGACACTTCTTTTTAAAATATGTTTTCACTTCTGTTTCAACGTGGACATAGGTAAGTTGGACAAAGATTTCCTCTAGCGCCTTGTCCTTGGCATACATATAGGCATACATCTGTGCCTGTGCCCAGTGAACAGGATACCCTCCATTTTGTATCTGCTCTGACATCTGTGAAAATGATTTGATTTCGTCGATGATCACTTCATCCCCACGAAACAATAACCCATCACACCTGCCATCAATAAAGAAGGAAAGCTCATCAAATGGGATTTCCGCGTGGAGATACACTTCTTTTTGATCATCTTCTTGATACGTTTTTTGAATCTTTTGATGAATCCTTGTCCCATCTAGAAGCGTCGATTGAGAGTGGAAACGTGAATCAATACTGCCGCTCTTGAAAACATGTTCAACGAGCGTTCTTACCGATATATGAATAGCCTCTGACATTGGCCCACCAACTTACTAGAAAATTAATCATGAGAATATATGTTCGCCATTCAAAGTATACCATATTTTCATAACCATCTGACAGCATCGAACGAAAGACAAGTCAAATAAAAGAACAAGTAAGGACTAACCAGCCTCCTTACTTGTTCTTTTATTGAAATGATTATGACCGAATTTGTCCAGTACCACGGACAATCGCTTTTGTCGTTGTGAGTGCACGTAGCCCCATTGGTCCACGAGCATGAAGCTTTTGTGTGCTGATTCCAATTTCTGCACCATATCCAAACTGCTCACCATCGGTGAACCGAGTCGATGCATTATGGTATAACACCGCTGCATCAACTGCCTGAAAAAACAAACCAACATTTTCAGGATTTTCACTAATAATTGCCTCAGAATGTTTTGTTCCATATTGATCAATATGGTCAATTGCTTCCTTCACATTACTTACCAGTTTTACCGCCAAAATTGGTGCTAAAAATTCTGAGCACCAATCTTCTTCTGTTGCTTGTTTTACAAATGAATAGGCAGAAGTTAATTCTTCATCTCCACGCAACTCCACCCCATGGTCATGAAGCGAACTTAATAATTCAGATGCAAAAGGCCACTTTTTGTGAATAATTACAGTTTCGGCTGCATTACAAACAGATGGACGGTGCAATTTTGCATTAATTGCGATATCTATTGCCATCGTTTCATTTGCTGTTTCATCAATGAAAACATGACAGTTACCTACACCTGTCTCCAAAACTGGAACCGTAGCGTTTTGGATCACTGATTGAATTAACCCCGCTCCGCCGCGTGGTATGAGAACATCAAGGTATTGATTCAATTTAAACATTTCTGAAGCTGTTTCACGGCTCGTGTCCTCCAATAGTTGAACGGCATCGACGGGTATAGCCGTTTCTGCAAGTGCCTTGCGCATTACATGGACAAGTGCCTTATTGGAATGAATGGCGGAAGAGCTCCCTCTTAAAAGAACTGCATTTCCAGCTTTTAAGCAAAGACTTCCCGCATCAACGGTAACATTGGGTCGTGCTTCATACACCATTCCAACCACCCCGAGCGGGACACGGATCATTTCTATTTGTAAACCATTCGGACGGTCCCATGCTTCGATTATTTCACCAATTGGATCCTTCAAATCAATTAACTGACGAACTCCATCCACGATCTTCTCGATTCTTTCTTCTGTTAACATAAGTCGATCCAAAAGGGACGGTGAAAATCCATTTTCTTTTCCCGCTTCAATATCCTTGGCATTTTCAGTAATTAACCATTCTTTTTCAGTTAATAAATGGTCAGCCATCATCAATAACGCATTGTTTTTTTCTTCTGCTGACAGCATTCCCAATTGTTTAGCAGCTTTCTTTAATTTACTGGCTTTTTCTAACAACTCACTCATTCTGTTTCACTCCTTTGGCATTGTGACCCAATTGTCACGATGAATGACTTCTGCTTTTTTATTAATGGAATAATCCTTCGATTGTTCACTTGGCAAGCCTTTTACTTTTAGTAAATTCTTAGAAGAATAATAAATTTGTCCTTTCCCGACAATTTTGCCTTTTTGATTCTGGACAACGACTACATCTAAGGCGTTAAACTCACCAATGACATTCGTGACACCCACTGGAAGTAAACTTTTGCCCTGGAACACAACGGCCTTTTCCGCGCCATCATCAATTTCGATCACACCACCGACCTGAGAGTGGTAAGCAATCCATTGCTTTCTCATTTGCATTTGCGTCTGGAATGGTCCGCCGATATACGTCCCATCTCCTTTACCAGTTAAAATGTCAACCAGTTTTTCCTTTCCAGCACCAGTGCCGACGAAAACACTGACACCAAGGGAAAGAGCTTTTTTTGAAGCTAGTAATTTTGATTTCATTCCACCTGTTCCAACAGAAGAACCGCTTTCTCCGGCAACACCGAGGAGTTTTTCAGATATTTCAGGGATAAAATGATATTTTTTTGCCTCTTTCGATGATTTTGGATTGCCATCATATAAACCATTCACATCTGTTAAAATAATCAATGCATTCGCATGTAAAAACCCACTAACGAGCGCTGAGAGCATATCATTGTCACCAAAAGTCAATTCTTCAATCGCAACCGAATCATTTTCATTAATGATCGGTAAAACACCTTTTTGAAGTAACTCATGAATGGTATTAAAGAGGTTATGAAACCGAACCTGGCTGTAAAAATCTTCACGAGTTAATAGGATTTGGGCTGGCACTATCGCAAACTCTTTAAATAACTGTATATAATTCTGCATCAACAACCCTTGTCCCACAGCTGCGGCCGCTTGTTTCCCAGCAACTGTCTTTGGACGAGATGGATATCCAAGTGAGCCAAATCCTGCTGCAACTGCTCCGGATGAAATAAGGAGAACATCATGCCCTTGCTCTTTCAAAAAGGCAAGTGCCTCTACATGGTCTCGTATTTTCTCTTCAGAAATTGTTCCTGAGGCATTTGTGAGCGAGCTGCTCCCAATCTTTACAACCACCAGCTGTTTTTTCATAGCATTCCGAACCTTTCTTTTTGTAAAATAAAAAAACGACTCTTCTGTCCTAAAAAAAAGGACGGAAAGTCGTTTCCGCGGTACCACCTTTATTGATGCCATGCACCCACTTTGAACCCGTAACGAGGGTGACGGCTTATGTTTGCATAAGCAGCGTGTGAGGGCAGGTTCAGACTTTTTTCCGTGAGAAACCTTTCAGCCAACGGGTTTCACTCTCTATCACGTTCCAAAGATTTACTAATCCCAAACTGTTTTCGATTTATATTTCTTTGATTATCCTTAGAAATTGGATAAATGTCAATAGAATATTTTAAATTATTGAAAAAAGAGCTAAATAGATTAGTTCTGTTAAATGAGTTTTTTATACCATTGCGCTGCTGCCTCAATTTCATCAATGGTTAATTGATGTCCATTATGCTCCCAATGAAGATGGACCTTCGCCTGAGCCTGCTCCAACATCTTTTCGAGTTCACCTGATTCCAATGGTGAACAAATAGGATCATTTGTTCCAGCACCAATAAATACGGATGTTCCTGATAAATCAGGCAAAGAAATCCCTCTTAAAGGAACCATTGGATGATGGAGAATTGCTCCTTTTAAGGCATCTTGATAATGGAACAACAAACTGGCAGCAATATTTGCACCATTTGAATACCCAATCGCAAAGACATTGTTTCGATCAAATTCATATTTTTTAGCTGCATCTTCTAGAAATTCATATAATTCTTTTGTGCGAAAAATAAGATCCTCTTCATCAAAAATACCCTCCGCTAATCTTCGGAAAAAACGCGGCATCCCATTTTCAAGGACATTTCCACGCACACTTAGAAAAGAAGCCTCCTCATCGATTTTCCCTGCTAAAGGAATCAAATCTAATTCTGTTCCGCCTGTCCCATGCAGCAATAAAAAAGTTGGTTTGCTTGCGTCTTTCCCTTTTTGAAAAATATGTTTCATCGTCGTCCGTCCCCTTCCTCAATTAAAAAGTTTCCTTACAGTTATTGTTAGAAACTTGGTCATTTCCTAATCGTCCTAAAATGTTCATCACTTTTTAAAATATCTCGAATACGAGATAATAGTAATGCTAAATGATTTTTCCGTCAACTTTTTTGAATCCTTTCGATAAATAATAAAAAAGCACTCACTCGATGCTTACGTAATTACTACTTTTAACAAAATGCCAAGTGTGATTCCTAGAAACATCGAGGAAAGTGTTCCCAGCAGAAAATATTCTGCCCAGTCCCTGTCATCCATTTGTTTAAATCGGGCAATCGATTTGGCAGTGACAATAAATCCTATTGCTGGATAGGCACTATAAAACGTTAGCAATAAAACTAGTAATCTCTCAATATAGCCGATTAATTTGCCACGCGAAAGTTCATGCTTACTAAAAATAGTATAATTGTATACCTCGGTTAATCCGTTTTTACCCTTATGTACAAACTCTGCTTCATTTCGTTCATTTTTAAAACTATATTTCCCCTCAAAGGTTAAAAGCTGGTTGGGTAAGGTTCCTAGGAGAATTTTGATCATATGCCCGCTTACACTTGTTGCTAAGATGACAATGATGACTATAAATAGCACAGAATCAATAAAATTCAGGTCCGATTGCTTCTGAAAAAAACGTTCAATTTTAAAATCAAAACACAACTCACATACTAAAATAATTACTCCAAGATGCAGTAACTGATCTATAACGAAGAAACCTAACCGCTTCATGTTTTCTTCGTTATTTATTTTTATATTTTCAAGCAGCTTAATCTTTAATAAATCCACCAAAAGATGCGTCAGCACGATAATAATCAAGGGGATTAATAGGTTTGTAAGGACATTCTCAACATTGAACTGGAAAATCCAGAAACTGATTAGGACAAGTGCAGTCATTAAAAAATGGTGAACGATATGCTTTCGTAAATTCTTTCGTTTTTCAATGACCATGTCATCTGTTTGCAAATAAAAATCAGCAATTAAGTGTGCAATAACTAGACAGAAAAATAACATGGTTTCTCCTCTCTCTATGCTGGAATCTAAGAATCAATGAGTGTATTTATTCTTCCCTTCAAATCATTCTGGATGCTTTTGGTTAATTTTTCATTTATCTGTTGTGGATTGTTTGTACATTCAGGGTAGGCCTTTTCCTGTAATGAATGCAGTATACTAATAATTTTTGAAAAAGTATCTAGGATTTCTTCACTATTTCCCTTTTTAAAATGGCTCGATATTGTAGGAGCCGTTCTCCCTAGAAGCTTTCCAATCGCCTTTTGCTGATTTAAAATAAGGTAGAGCGAACATACGAGCTCCTGAATTTCCGTTTGACTCCTAATAAATTTTAGCTGCAAATTTAATAACGTATTCATCAGTGTCTCAAATTCAGTTCTGAACTGGTGATAGGGTAACGAGTAATTCATATCACTTGGGTAAAACTGGTCCAGTTCAAACTTAAATAGCGTTCTGTTCTTTTCTTGTTTTATTAAATCATTTGCATATCTTGCCTGTTTGACTAATGGATGGATCCATTTTTCAAGATCCACTTCCTTTAACTCTTTTTCAATATCACCAAAAGCCAAGCCAAAATAAGGCATATGATTCTTGTATCTCCATACCCTGCTTACAAAAAAAGCAATCGTATAAGCGGTTGAATAACCAGGTCCAACAAAAATAATTTCATCTCCAGCACGATGCTTTATTTGGGTAGGACCAATATTATTTGTCCAACAAGTGATCCGGTCGACTAACTCATCCAAAAATACAGTGAGTTCCTCCCCCATTTTTTCTGATGAGGAATTGCTTACATCCAGAATAAAAATAGATATAGGATAATTCATTTTTTATCCCCTTTAACCAAATTAATTAGATTATATAATCTAATTTTAATTAAATTAGGTTATTATGTCAAACTATAGACAAATTAGTTTATATAGTGAAATTAACATTCTGGTTATTTAAAAGTGGAGGGACTCCCCTCCACTCAAACTTATAATACAACTACTCCCGAGCCTGAAACTGTCCCATAAAATACTCACATACCTTCTCTGAATTGAGTCTGGCTGCAATATAAGGCGGTTGTACTCCTTTTGCCGCCTCCACCGGTAAACCTAACCACAAAAGCTGCTCATCAATCATGATAAATGGAAACGACAGGCTTTCGTGCTGCAATTGATTTGGTTGCAACTCCGTCCAAGGCTCTCCTGAATAGACAGTTAATTTTACAGAATGGCTCCTATTTTTCAGCTTATCCTTCCATTGTGCGGAAAGAAATGTTTGTTCTGGTAAAAAAATAATGATCGATGATCTAGCAGAATCAATGTCTCTGAATACTTTCTCTAACTTAAGTGCATGGATCCATTGCAATCTGGGGTGCTGATCCTTTATCCATTTTCCAATATCTTTTGTCCCGATAGTTTGCTGATTTCTTTCTTGATGTTCTACAAGCTGACGCATTGTTTTACGATTATAGACATGCTTCCGGATAAAGGATTGATTGCAGACATGAATGAACTTTCCCTTCGTTCTTGTGATCGCAACATTGATCAACCGTTCACTATCCTTGCCAGTTAGAAGCATACCAGCCCGTGTTTGTGGCTCACTGTCAACGGTGTCAAAAACCATGACATCACGCTCACTGCCTTGGAATCTGTGTACGGTCGCAGCAATAATATCGGCTGATAAGAGTTCTTGTTCATATAAATCAGCTAGAATCAGCTCCATTAAATTGGCTTGAGCGCGGTATGGTGTGACATAACCAATCGATCTTGACCCAGCCAGGTAGGATTCATGGATTAATTGAAAAGACAATAATACCTGCCACAAATTCAACCGTGAATTTGACCCCTTTTCAGTCATGCAATGTGCCCCAAGATGACTTGTATCAAGAAGTACCGCTGCCATTCCTGGAAAAGGCGCAAGGTCGGCTATTCTTTGTCTACTATTTAGAACACTTTCATGATCCCCCACAAGCGAATGATAAATGGACTGATTCGTAAACGCAGAAATATCCGGGTGCATTCTCCGTTGCTCTTTTAATAAAAATAAGTGCGGATGAAGCATCCCTTCCTTTACCCAATCGACAACGCCTGCCCGGTGGAAGATGTCCTCTTTTAGCCACATCGTGACTAACGGATCTCGAGAGGAGGCAATTGGTGGTAATTGTTTAAAATCGCCACAAATAATGACACGCTTTCCGAGTGAAGCAGCGAATGCCGCCTGAGGAACATAAGCCATGCTTGCCTCATCAAGGATTACAATCTCAAATTCTTTTTCATAGATTGCTGCATCAACCGCTGCCTTAGCCAATGTTGTCCCGACAATAAACGCATCCTTGATAAATTCAAGTTCCTTATGGCGAATCTTTTCGAGGACCCTGGCAATCTTGTTCTCAAGCTCTAGCAATTGATTTGTGTCCCTTTTGCTAAAAGAACGGGCGATATCCTGTTTTAATTTCCGCCTTTCCTCTATTAATGTTTCTTTATCTTCCGCAAGCTGAGGATCCTCTTTCAGAAGGAGTTGACTTGTTGTAACCGCTTCATGATTGGCGAGTTGCTCTCCAGTATTGAAGCCATAGCGGAGAACATCCCCTTCACGGAACCGGTCTTTCTTTTTAATAAAGGTCGATATCTCATTAATTAAAACATCCACCGCTTGGTTGCTGTGTGATAAAATCAACACTTTTTTTTTCTGAAAATACTTATTAGCAGCTACCCGAGCCAAGGTGTAGGTTTTGCCTGTTCCAGGTGGGCCCCATACGAAGGTAACTGGGTTGTATTTGGAACGTAAAACTAACTCATGAACATTGCTTTTACTTTTTTCAACCGGATGCTTAGCAGGCATCGAAGGGTCCATCAACCGTTTCACTCTGATTCGTTTTTGCTTATTTTTTTTCATCTCATCGAGACGTTCAATGAGCTGGTCTAGCAGCTCCCAAGGATCGTGAAAAAGCTGCGCTTCAGGGATTAAATCTCCGAAAGATTGCTCCAAGGAGAGCATCACGCCTTTACCTTCTGAAGAAAGGACTCGTCCACTCAGTTTCATGCTTCCCCATTCAAGTCGAACCTGAGACCCAATCGGTATACGGATAGAAATAGCGGTATCAAAGTAGTATGTATAGGAACCTTCCGTTGAAAGCAACCTGCCATTTGAAACTTGAAATTTATTACTGCCAAATTTTTTTAAATGGAATATTTCATTTTGAAGTGCCTGCTGCCACTCTTTAATAAAATTTATCACTTTCATAAAAATAATCCCTTCTATATGCATATTCCCTACATATCTTAAATAAAAAAGACCATTGCGCTGCTTCCGAATATTATACATTAAATATATATGGAGGGATATTTCTTATGAGTAATTTTGATTTTCTACAAATAAGCCGGAATTTTAAGAGTTATTATCAAACCCTACGGGATGTCCATTATTATCTAACGAATGATTCTGATTTAAGTGAGGAGGAATTGCAAGCCGTTTCTAAGGTATTGAGTAAATTAATTTATGGATTTATTCGTATTAAAGGAACATCTTTTAGAGAAATGGACCGCGAACAGTTCGAACAAGAATTTAATCTTTTTCATCAGGATTTTCTAAAAGTCATCCAAACTAGCGGTGAAAATAATGTGGACTTTGATCAATTCACTGCTCTAATTGATGAAATAATTGGAATCGCTGTTATGAGGACAAATGCACTTGGAAAAATTATAAAAGTAAAACAACAACCTTTAATCGAAGATGACGAAATGATTGAAGTAACTGAGGATGAAGCGGAATTAAGTAATGAAAATGAGGACAATGTTGCCGATGAAGAAGTGGTGGTTGAGGTGATCGAAGTAATGGATGAAATTAAAGAGGAAGTACCTGAAGTTAGAACTCATAGTTCTGAATTAAAAACTTTTAATACTGAATTAAAAGCTTTTAATACTGAATTTAAAAGTTTTAGTCCTGATGTCGAAACACTAAGGACTGAGGTTGAAACTCTAAGTACTGAGGTTAAAACTTTTAGTACTAATCTAGAAAATTTGAGTACTGACGTTGAAGGTGTCCAAGATAAAACTGGAAATGCTAAGAACAAAAAGCCGCAACAGGATATTGAAGTGGTAGTAGCTGATGTAGTTAAGGAGGTTAAAGTGGCGCCTGTGATGCCTAAAAAAGTGAAAAATAATTTTGTGGATGCTGCCCCAGTTGTTAATACCTTTACCGATTATGAAAGTAGTGACGATTTCCGGTTTCGACCTAGAAGGAGAAAAAATAGATAACCTCTGAAAAAAAGAACCCATGAAATTTACATTTGTAAATACATGGGTTCTTTTTTTATTTTTATCTAATTTTCTGAAGTGACTCAGTAAGTGTTTTGATCAGGAAGGTTAAATCTACCTGCTTAATCGTTAATGGCGGTGCCAATGTTAATACATTGTTATATCCTGCTACTGTTGCGCCATTTTTTCCGATGATAATTCCTTCCTGCTTACAATTGGCGATAACCTGATTGACAAGGTCATTCTCCATTGGTTCCTTGGTCCGCTTATCCTTTACTAATTCAATTCCGATCAATAACCCTTTTCCACGGACATCGCCAACATGGGGATGGTCTTGCAAAAGATTCTTCAATTCATTTAAGAGCTGCTCCCCTAAATCACGGGAACGATCAAATAATTTTTCATTTTCCATAATTTCAAGGTTTTTTAAGGCGAGTGCACAAGCAGCTGGATTTCCTCCAAACGTATTGACATGGCGGAAGTAATCATACTCCTCTGTGCCTTTAAATGCTTCGTAAATGTCCTTACGTACAGCTGTAGCGGAAAGGGGAAGATACGCACTGGTAATCCCTTTTGCCATCGTTATGATGTCTGGCTTCACACCATAGTTCATAAACCCGAATGGCTTTCCTGTACGGCCGAAGCCACAAATGACTTCATCGACAATGAGCAGTGCCCCGTGTTTTTCACATACCTCTTTTGCCGCTTTCATATAGCCATCGGGCGGAATGAGGACACCACCTCCGGTAATAATCGGTTCCATAATCATTGCTGCGATTGTTTCACTCAACTCCCATGTCATGGTCCGGTCAACTTCTTTGACGGAAGACAATTCCTTCGGATCTCCAACATTCGTATCATCTCGGTAGGAATCCGGTGGTGAGACATGAATAAAACCTGGTGCAAGCGGTTCGTACTTGTATTTTCTTTGCGCTTGCCCGGTGGCAGCCAAGGCCCCCATAGAATTCCCGTGATACGCTCGATAGCGGGAGACAATTTTGTAACGATTATGTTCACCCTTTTGCTGATGATACTGTCTTACTATTTTAAAGGCTGTTTCGTTTGCCTCAGAGCCGCTGTTTGAGAAAAAGATGACATATTCATCACCTAACATCTGGTTCAGCTTTTCTGCTAGTTTAATTGCTGGAACATGGCTTTGTGAAAGTGGAAAATAGGCCATTTCCTTCAGTTGTTCATAGGCCGCTTCGGCAAGCTCGGTCCTGCCATAACCGACATTCACACACCAAAGACCTGCCATTGCGTCTAAGTAACGTTTCCCGTCGGCATCAGTCACCCATGACCCTTCAGCCTTTGCTGCAACGATTGTGGCTTTAGGGTTATAAGGCTTCATTGAATGCCATACATATTTATCATCCTGTTCCAATAAAGTTTCCTGAGGACGACTTGTTTGAACCATCGTGCTTCCCTCCATTTCAAAATATTGGTGCCTGACACCAAAAGTAATATTGCTACTAACTTAACCGTCAAAACGAGAGGTAATCATTTTTTTGCGCGTATAGAAATTTAAACCGTCTTTCCCGTTTACATGCATGTCACCATAGAAGGAATCCTTCCAGCCCGAAAATGGGAAGAATGCCATTGTTGCCGGTACGCCAACATTAATGCCAAGCATACCTGCTTCTGCTTCTTCACGGAATTGACGGATCGCTTTCGCATTGTTCGTATAGATGGTTGCGCCGTTGCCATACCTGGACTTTCGAATATATTCCAACCCTTCGTCTAAATCATTGGCACGTAGGAGACTTAATACTGGGGCAAAGAGTTCCTCCTTAGCAATTGTCATTTCAGGTGTGACGTGATCAAAAATAGTAGGTCCCAAGAAATTTCCTTCTGGGAGCTCATCCATTTCTCTGCGTCCATCCCTTATTAAATCAGCGCCTTCCGCAAGCCCTTTTTCAATATAGCCAAGTACTTTTTCACGGTGTTCCCTCCGGATAATCGGTGTTAATAACACTTCATCATCCATTCCGTTACCAATGATTAGTTCATCTGCCTTTTTCTTTAATGCGGCTACAAACGGCTCATTATCACCGACAACAACTACTGCACTGCAGGCCATACAACGTTGTCCCGCACTTCCAAACGTAGAAGTTATCACATGTTGGACAGCCTTATCCATATCTGCATCAGGCATGACAATATGATGATTTTTAGCTCCAGATAGGGCTTGAACTCTCTTTCCTTCTGCAGCAGCTCGCTGATAAACATACTTTGCAACAGGTTGGGAGCCAACAAATGAAATGGCCGCAATGTCCTTATGCTCGAGTAAGCCATTGACAACATCATGAGCACCGTGGACCACATTTAACACGCCTTTTGGTGCACCAGCTTCCATGAACAACTCTGCTAATCTATTAGCTAATATTGGTGTGCGTTCTGATGGCTTTAGCACAAAAGTATTACCACAAGTGATTGCTAGCGGGAACATCCATAGCGGGACCATCATCGGGAAGTTAAAGGGTGTAATCCCGCCGACAATCCCTACAGGGTATCGGAACATTTCGGAATCAATATCTTCAGCAATACCTGATAACGTTTCTCCCATCATTAACGTTGGAGCACCTGATGCAAATTCAACACACTCAATCCCGCGCTGGACCTCACCGTAAGCTTCTTTGTATGCCTTTCCATTTTCTAACACAATTAATCTTGCTAATTCTTTATGGTTTTCAGTTAACAGATGGTGGTATTTAAAAAGAATTCTGGCTCTCTTTGGAACCGGGACATTTTTCCACTCCTTAAAAGCAGCCTTAGCCGCTGCTACTGCTAGATTTACATCCTCTTTCGTTGACACAGGTACCTTTGTTAACAGCTCATTCGTAGCAGGATTGGGTACATCTAGTGTTTGGACGCTGTTCGAGTTCACCCATTCACCGTTAATGAAATTCTTTAAAATGGCCGTATCTTTTTTTGTTACACTCATATATATAACCTCCTAATTTTTTTATAAATAGTGTTTTTGAATTTTCTACCTTGATAGCCTTATAATCTCATTATCTCGTATCTAAACCATGCTTTCATTAGACAAAATGTTAATTGAGACCAACCAATTCTTTGACGATTTGAATAGTAATTGGACATTTATTCTGTTTTTCTGAAACTGGTATTACTTGTATTTTGTTGGGAAGCTGATAAGTAATCTTGGACAAGAAGCATGAATTCGATAGCTACTCGTTTTTCATGCTCCATAAAGTCTTCTCCCAGAATGTTTTCAAGCTTTTGCAGGCGATGGTACAGTGTTTGCCTGACAATAAAAAGCTTGCTAGCGGCTTCTTGTTTTGATCCATTACATTCTAAATAGACCTTTAATGTCTCTAGCAGCTTGCCATTATATTTTTGATCATATTGAATAACAGGCTGTAAATACTCTGCTGCAATCTCTTTTAGGTTAACGTGTTTACTCATTTGTGAAATAAGACGATATAAATGCAGATCCTCATAAAAATAATAAGTCGCTTTATTGGTCATCTTTTGCTGTATTCGCTGAGTTTCCTTCGCTGTGAGATAACTTCTATGTACTCCATTTAAATTTCCAATAAAATTTCCTACCGCAATCAAGATTTTTGCTGAGCACTGTTTTCTAATAAACTCTGATTCGGTAATGGATTCAATTGCCTTCTTAATCCGTTCCTTTGCATTCTTTTTCGTCCGATTATTTACAAGAATGAATGTAAGCTCATTTCTTTTTTCAACAGGAAACACATTGAAGCCATTCTGTTCAAATACCGAGCGAAATAATAACTTTAAATAGGTAACATCTTGGGTTATTTTTTCTTTTAGAGGAATAAGCTTTGTGATTAAGACCACTGCTTCATTCGTTTTTGTTTTAATCCCGTTCTGGGTAAAATATTCACTAATGCTTTCGAGTGAATGTTCCCCCTCAAGCCAGCCGTAAAGCCACTCAAACTCCTCGACGCGCTTTTTTTCTTCGACATACATTTCCCTTAATAAATGCTGGGCCAGTGCTGTTGCGGTACGATCCAAAATCAATAAATCGTATTCACTGATAGGGATATCCTCTGAATAAATAAATAACTCTGCATATTCTTGACCAAACAAGAATATAGGGGCAGACGCTATATGATCACATGGGTGTATTTCGGTCCCTTCAAGCTGGGTCATTAGTTTTTTTTGTTCTGCTTGACTAATTTCCGGGACAAATTCATAGTCCAGATTCTTTAAGCGGAAAATAATTTGTAAATCCAATGCAGAAAAAATGCATTGAAGAATATCACCATAACTCTCCATCGTTAGAAGTCGTTTATTTAAGCTTTGCGAGTAATGCTCTAAATCTGAAATCTTCTGGTATTGCTGGTTAATAATGATTGAGTGGATGTCTTGAGTAATGTTCACAAACGGAACTTCCTGTGTAAAAATAATAATCGGAAATTGATGTTCATTAGCAATATCTATGACTTCCGCTGGGATGGCTGTTATGTATGTCCCCATTTCAATACATAAACCAGCTGCATTGTTTTCAAGAAATTCCATTACCATCGATACAAATAAATCGGTATTATCTTTCCAGGCAACACCTGTTGCTAGAATAAGTTCATCTCCATTAAGAAGATTTCGAATACTGGTGACCTCGACGATATGAACCCATTTGACGAATCGATGAATACCGTCTTCCCCAGCGATAACCCGTGCATTTTCAAAATGCTTTCGATTTAAAATATCTGCCACCGTTAATTGAAAATGTTCTTTCATCATTTGGCTCTCCTCGCAAAAGTGAAAACAGAATAATAGGTGAAAAAGGATTGGTCCTGCAACCAATCCTTTCACTATATATCTAGAGTATTATCGGGAAGTATACTTTTATTTCACTAAGCATTGACTCAAATTCATTACGATCTAGAAAGTCTTCAGACTGCCAATTTTCCATGATCCAGGCCACTAATTCTTTAGGAGAGTTGAAGTACTCTCCGCTAGAATCAGATTTTCGTATCGTATAACGTCCATTGTCTTCATCTATTGTGACTACACAAGGGTACGCATTGTCCTTTGATCTTAAATAGAATTCCAAACTTCCCACCCCCTAATATTATCTTTTAACACTTAGCACTCACGAACTTGTGTGATTCTGCTTCAATAAAAGACTAGTAAAATATTTTCGTGCATTTGCTGTTCCAATCAAAAGTGTTTCAAATACATTTCCTTTAGGATGTAAAAATTCAACAGTAGCCCCATTAAAATGTTCTTTAACCCTATTAATTCGATAGCCTTTCTGAATAAAGAAATCAATTTTGTCTCTTTCATCTAGAAATTGCTGATAATCTGACATCCAATCTCCCCCTTTTAATTTCATAAACTATTTGTTATATCCTGTTTAGCTTAATATAAATCTACATTATTTGGAATTTCTTCCATCACTGTTTCATATGTGTTTTCTTCAATTACCCAATCCCGGCCAACGGAAATACCTAAATATTTCTCGTCGCTCGGATCCACGATTTCTGCCTGAGGATACTTTTGGAACCACCAGTATTTGGAAAGGACATAATACACCCCAGCACCAATGATAAAACCAACTAAAAACCCATAATTCGGAACAAAGTAAGATGCTACTGCCCCAATAATCCAGGCAATAAATCCAGCTAAATTTACTCCGCTCATATATTTAAATTGGCCATGGTTCTCGTATAATTCTGTTACATTTACACGTCTTTTCCGAAGCAGATAATAATCAGCAAACAATATACCGACTATAGCTGCTAGAATACCTCCGACAAAGAGAAGAACTTGAATAATAACATCAAACAACTGCCATGGCTGAACAATAGTTCCGACAATTCCAGCAGTGATGACCCCTGCCCAAAATGGAAACTTCGGACCGCCCACGTTTGAAAAAATGGTTGCTGCTGGCACAACATTTGCTGCCGTATTGGTCGACCACTGGGCTAGGACAATCATTAACAGTAATATAGCAAGGATAAAGCCGCTTGCTGCCTTTTGGAGTGCGACCACAGGATCAGCGTTTAATACGGCAATATAGGAAACCGCACCAATGACAATCATAAATGTTTGTGTAAGTGGCATTGCGACAAGGTTCCCCATTAAAGAAGCTCTATTTCGCTTAAACCAGTTCTTTTCATTTTTTGGTGCCTTGATGAAGCGTGAAATAGTGGGAATATCTGCACTTAATGTCGCCCAAAAACCCATATTACTAAAAATAACAACTAAAAAGGCTGAAAAAGCAGCGCCGCCGGTTACAGGGGACTCGACCCAACTCCAGACCTCTCTGCCTGCAGCTGTTGCCTGATCTGATAATGACACATACATCCATAGTGAAATGATCAGAATAATTGGTGCGGCTAAATCGGCAAATCGCTCAATCGATTTTATACCAAGTGCAGTATTAATCAGTTGAACCGCCGCAAAGATTAGAAAGCAAACAAACCAATTATCAAAGCCAAATAAAATATTTAAGATACCATTCATCGCCGTCGAGCCAAAGTAAGTATTTACGCCGAACCACATCGATGCCGTTATTCCTCGGGTAATAGAAGGGATATGGGTTCCGATTGTTCCAAACGGTGCTCTCATATAAACAGGGAAGGACAATCCATGTTCAATTCCGATATCTGAAATCAATGAAATGAACAATCCAATCGCAAGACTTCCAATGATCGTTGCCAGAATGACCCATGGTAAAGATAAACTCTTAACCCCTGCTCCACCAATCGCAAAGGTGGCAAGTACGACCACCATTCCCACCCACATAAACGAGTAACCTAATTTGGTGATTGTCCTGTCCTTATGGTGAATCGGTAATAAATCTGGTGATTTTAAGTGGTTTTTTTTCATGTGAACACTCCTTGTTTTCGGTTTGATTTTCTAGAATCCTAGACAAATTCAACAAACGGTCAACAAACAATTAATAAGGCAATTGCTCAGCAAATCTGAGCAATTGCAAATAGGAGTAGTTCGATTAGTGTTTGAGTGAAGCTAAGATAATTAGCTAGATAGATAGTGTTTCACTTTGGTTTAGTAGTGTATTTTTATTATATTTTGCCCTCTTCAAATATTGGCCTGAACCTGGTTTTCCAACAAATTGCTTGTCGCGAACAACAAATTCCCCACGAGACAACACCGAAACAGGCTCGCCGGTTACCTTCATACCTTCAAACGCATTGTAGTCAACAGCCATATGATGTGTTTCGGCCGAAATCACACGTTCGATATTCGGATCAAAGATAACAAGGTCTGCATCTGCACCGATGGTGATTGTCCCTTTTTTCGGGAATAATCCAAAAAGCTTTGCGCTGCGTGTTGAGGTAATATCAACAAATTGATTCAGACTAATCCGTCCCTTCTTCACCCCCTCAGAGAATAAAACCGACAAACGATCTTCAATAATTGGACCGCCGTTCGGTATTTTAGTAAAATCATCTCTTCCTAAATCCTTTTGCCCTTTAAAATCAAAGGAACATTGGTCAGAACCAATCGTTTGCAATTGACCACTCTTCAAAGCATTCCAAAGAACATCCTGATTCCACTTCTCTCTTAATGGCGGTGACCAAACATATTTAGCCCCTTCAAAATTAGGCTTTTCTAAATAGCTTTGATCAAGGACTAAATATTGAGGACAGGTTTCTCCCCAGACATCAAAGCCCTTGCTGCGGGCTATCGCTATTTGTTCCACTGCATCTGCACAGGAGACATGGACTACATATAGCTGTGAATTGGCAAGTCCCGTGAATTTTGCTGCACGGCCTGTAGCTTCGCCCTCTAATTCCTGCGGTCTCGTTAGTGCGTGATAAATCGGGGCCGTTTTCCCTCCATCAAGGGCTTTTTTCGTTAAGTAATCAATGACATCCCCATTTTCTGCATGGACCATGACCAAGGCTCCGTGTTCTTTTGCAGAAATAAGTGTCTTGAACAATGTTTCATCATCCGCTTGAAATACATTTTTGTAAGCCATAAATACCTTAAAGGAGGTAATTCCTTCTTCAGTAATAACTTGAGGGAGCTCACTGAGAACATTCTCGTTGATTTCTGAGATCATTAAGTGGAAACCATAATCAATAACAGCTTTTTCTCTTGATTTATCATGCCATGTTTGAATCGCATTTTTCAGCGGCTCCCCCTTATTGGTTAAGCAAAAATCAATAACTGTGGTCGTTCCGCCAAAGGCAGCAGCTATGGTCCCTGATTCGAAATCATCCTTTGTCACCGTTCCACCAAATGGCATATCGAGATGGGTGTGTGGATCAATCCCTCCTGGAAAAACAAAACAGCCTTTCGCATCGATTATTTCCGCGCCAATCGCTGATAGATTCGTCCCGATTTGTGATATTTTACCATCTTCGATTAATATTTCTGCTTGGTATGTGTCTGCAGCCGTGACAATTGTCCCGTTTTTGATAATTTTTTTCATCAATAGTTCCCTCCAAATCTTCTACTTAGTTAGATCTGCTTTACATTCTACAACTCCACTTAAGGCAGCCTGTCGTTCATTCCAAGTCATCGGCGGCAGTTCTCTTGCTGCTTCGACCATATCAATCGCCCCATCTACAGGACATACAATCGAACATAAATTACAACCGACACAATCCTCTTCCCTCACTTTGAGGAAGCTCTTTCCATTTGCGTCCGTCAACATATCAATACATTGATGCGAGGTATCTTCGCAGGCGATGTGGCACTTATTGCAATTGATACAAACCTCGGTATTGATTTTTGCGACGATATTGTAATTTAAATCCAAGTTGCCCCAATCGGAGTATTTAGGGACGGATTTCCCAATGATTTCAGAAACAGAATCAATCCCTTTACTATCTAGATAATTGCTTAATCCTTCAATCATGTCCTCAACAATTCGGAAACCATGGTGCATAGCGGCCGTACAAATTTGAACGCCTGTCGCTCCCATCAACATAAATTCAACGGCATCCCTCCAATTGGAAATGCCGCCAATCCCCGAAATTGGCAAGTTAATATGCGGATGTCTAGCACATTCAGCGACCATATTTAAGGCAATCGGCTTAACAGCAGGTCCGCAATAGCCGCCGTGTGCTCCCTTCCCGGCCACATGTGGAATGGTATTCCAAGAATCTAGGTCGACGCCCATGAGGCTATTAATCGTATTAATCATACTGATCGCATCAGCACCACCGTTGCAAGCAGCTTCAGCTGTTGCAGTAATATCAGTGATATTAGGCGTTAATTTTACAATAACAGGTGTCTTAGCAACTTCTTTCACCCAAAAAGTCTGACGCTCAACAAGTGCAGGGACCTGGCCCGAGGCCGAACCCATGCCGCGCTCTGCCATCCCGTGGGGACATCCAAAATTCAACTCAAGTCCATCAACACCGACATCCTCCACACGCTTAACGATGTCATGCCACTTTTCCTGCTTTGGTTCCACCATTAACGAAGCAATGATCGCATGGTTAGGAAATCGCTTTTTGGTTTCATAGATTTCTTTTAAGTTGACATCTAAAGGTCGGTCGGTGATTAGTTCAATATTATTGAAACCGGCCACCCTTTGTCCGTTAAAACTAATTGCAGCAAACCTTGATGATACATTCAAAATAGGATCGCCCAATGTTTTCCAGACTGCCCCACCCCAACCTGCTTCAAAGGCTCTCTGTACCTGATAGCCAGAGTTGGTAGGCGGTGCTGATGCCAGCCAGAACGGGTTAGGAGATTTAATCCCTGCAAGATTAATACGTAAATCAGCCATCTATTTTTCTCCCCTTTTTATCAAATAAGAAGTTATTTTGCCGTTCCGACAAAAGAATATTGTTTATGAATGGAATAGGCCACATCTTTTCCCTGTTGCGCAGCGGTTACGACCATGGCGTCCCCATCCCCTTTACCAAACACAACATCCCCGCATGCAAACACTTTGGGATTGGAGGTTTGGAAGGTTTCTTTATTTACCTTGACAACCCCGCCATCATGGCTAAGATCGAACCCTTCAATTAACTTCAGGTGTCTGGTTTGCCCGATTGCTTTTACCACAGCATCGACAGGAAGCACATATTCGGATCCCTCGATTGCTACAGGTCTGCGCCGTCCATCTTTTTCTAGGTCCCCAAGTTTCATTTTGATACACTCTATTCCGGTTACCTTCCCGGTTTCATCACCGATAATCCTTTTTGGTGCTGTTAACCAGCGGAATTCCACACCATCTTGTTTGGCAAAATCATATTCAAATTCATAGGCCGTCATTTCTTCTTCCGTTCTCCGGTATAAGATTTTGACGTTTTCAGCTCCTAACCGAACGGAACAAGTCGCACCATCAATCGCGGTATTCCCAGCACCAATTACGACAACCCGTTTTCCAACAAACTCTTCGGATAACTGGCCACTTTTTGTTGCCTTGACAAATTCAATCGCATCAAATACACCCGCTAAGTTTTCGCCTTCAACACCCAGGTTTGGTACATGTGCCATACCTACTGCCAATACTACATAATCAAAATTTTCAGTAATTTCTTCCGCTGAAATATCCTTGCCGACCATGGTGTTCGTTTTAATGGTTACATTCAATTTCTCAACCTGCTCTACTTCCCAGAAGGAAATTCTTTGAGGTAAACGGAAAGAGACAATTCCATACGTATTTAAGCCGCCTGCTTTCTCGGCCCCCTCAAATATCGTAACCTCGTAACCCAATCTCGCCAGTTCCCTTGCCGCCGATAGTCCAGCCGGACCACCGCCGATGACAGCAACTGTTCGTCCATTCGCTTGACCTGGTCGAAAAAGTACTTGTTCATTTGTCATTGCCCAATCCGTAGCATATCTTTGTAAATTGCCTATCATAATCGGCTTGGTTGAATGATTTAGGACGCAAGCTCCTTCACATAGTTCATCCGTTGGACAAACCCTAGAACAGCTTGCACCAACTGGATTTGAGGACATGATTGTTTTAGCAGAACCAAGTAAGTTTCCTGAGGCAATTTTTTTAATAAAGGTTGGAATATCAATACCTGTCGGGCAGGCCTTTATACATGGAGCATCATAGCAATAGAGGCATCGATTGGATTCTTCAACAGCTTCTTGGTTTGTCAGTCCCTGCTCCACCTCTAGAAAGTTCTTTTCAAGATTGGATAAGGATATACGCTGCATTTTTTCATTCGCCAAAGAGAAGCCCTCCTTCTTATATGAATGGTTTATGGCCAATACATATGAAATAAATAAATTATTTAAGTGCTGATCTTTAAAATGTAAGCGCTTTAATAAACTGATATTACCAAAAAGGGACCAACTCCTTTAGTCAATTATCTATTTCGCAGAAAATTCTGCATCTTATTATTATTTTACAGACTGATTTTAGACATTTCACCTAACAATCTGTAAATTGATGCAAGCATTTAATTAATCATTATGTAAAAAGAAAGTAGTTTACTATGAATGAAACCCTAGGGGAGTATTGTTGTTGGATGAAAATTGAAAATGATAAGGAATTTTGGATATAGTTATATCAGAGGGCAGATTTCTTGTACACTTTTCTGAATACTTTTTCAATTTAACACAATAATACCAAAAATATTGTAAAAAGAAATCGAATTGTCAATTAATCTTACAAGCTTTATTTGTTCATTTTCAAATGTCTAATCAGTAAAGTATTACTTACC
Organism: Bacillus sp. ISL-75; assembly: GCF_018613095.1. NCBI lineage: Bacteria > Bacillati > Bacillota > Bacilli > Caryophanales > Bacillaceae > Bacillus > Bacillus sp. ISL-75. The sequence continues at coordinate 49,190 of NZ_JAGGQX010000030.1, read as the reverse complement.
TAACAATGCATCTTCCTTCTAAGGAAAACTGACTTTTTATAAAATAATCGTAAAAAACTTCTCGACATTTTCTACGAATGTGGAGGAAATGAACCCCTTTTTATAAAAAAAGTGTACCCCATTTAGAAGGTACACCCAGCTATGTTTAACTTTGAAAATATTTAGACAACTCGATAACCATTGCTCCCATTCTCTCATTTTCAGGAACAAGGATCTGTTCTACCCCTTGCTCTTTTAATGCTGCTGCGGTAACTTTTCCTACGGCTGCAGCTACTGTTTTTTCTTTGAATGAAGTAACGATGTCTGTAAAGATTTCATGTTCTCTTGCATAGTCAAAAAGCGAGTGAACCTGGGTTGCCGTTGTAAAGCATACCGCGTCACATTCACCGGACTGAAGTTCATTACATAACCTTGCCACCATCTCTTTTTCAGGTGCTATATGCTGGTATGGGAGTAACTTCTGGACAATAGCACCGCGATCTTCGAGAAATTTTGTTAATACTGGTGCTGTTTCCCCGTGAAGTTGCAACATTACTCTTTTTCCAGAGAGATCTACGGTTTCGAGTGATTGAGCTAATCCCTTTGTTGTTCCATCCTCATCGACCACGATTGGTTTAATCTCATATTTCTTTAATGCAGATAGGGTTTTATAGCCTCTAGATGCTATCTGTGCTTCACGAAGGTTCTTTAAAAAGGACTCTTTTAATCCAAGCTTTGTTGCTAATTCCACAAGTGTCTCAAAACCAATCCCCGTTGTGAAGATCACCCAATCGGCACCTTTCTGTACAAATTCGCGTAGATCAGGTTCCACTTCCTTTTCTGCTAGAAATACAGTCCCTTGTAGGGTACGGGCTAGAGGAACACCTCCTTGTTTTTCAATTATCGTACTTATTTCTTCTATTTTTCGCGAACCGCAAATGACGACTCGCTTTCCAGTTAAACCCTTTTCCATTGCACTAACCTCTCAAATCTTATTAATTTTTTTCTCTTGCAATTCTTTCAATCTCATGTGAAGGATAAATATTCACACCACTTTTTTCAGTCTGGGCCACGGCTGCCATTGCTGCTGCGACGTTCCTTGCTTCAATCGCTTTATAAGGCCGTAATGCGCCAACCATGAGTAAATTTAAAAAGGCACTTGCTTTTTCCGCAATTCTTTCCCCAAAACGAAACTCTGTCCGCTCTCCTAACAATAATGATGGCCTGAAAATATGAACCGATGGTATAATTAACTTACCTAGAGCTTCCTCAACTTGTCCCTTCACTTGATTGTAGAAAATTAATGATTTAGAATTTGACCCCATCGCTGTAATAATGAGATATTTTTCTACTCCAGTTTTTGATGAGATTTTTGCTGCCTCGACCGGATATTCATAGTCTACTTTTCGAAAAGCTTCCTTGCTTTTTGCCTTTTTAATAGTAGTCCCTAAACAACAAAAAACATCTGTTACATGAAACAATTCTTGGTATTTATGCAGCTGATCAAAATCAACAATATGTTCTTCACATGATGGATCATTGAATTCAACCGGTCTTCGTACTAACAAATGGATTTTTTCATAATTATTTTGTTGGATGAGGGTTTTTACTAATTCATTTCCTACTAGTCCGCTAGCACCTAGAACAAGTGCCGTTTTTTTTCCGATACTCACAATATATCCCCTTTCTATCCAACCTTTTATCTCAAAATTTCTTTATCAAAATAGATAAGATTTTTTTAAAATCGGTATCATTAAGATTATTGCACAATCCTCGTGAATAATGAAGAATATTAATCCTTAGATGTATAATTTTGACTTTCTATCTTACCCTAAAAAGGAAGATACAAAATTCAATAAGGTAAATAAAGAAGATCACGATAAAATTGTCAATATTACAGATTATTTTTGTTCAATTATTTTTTCCTTGGACATACTGAGGAAGTGAAAATTTTTTAAAGGAGGAACATGGATGCCTAACGATTTCCAATTTAGTAACTTTATTAATGATGTATCGCTGCAAACGAAAATAGAGAATGTGTGGAGTAATACTTGTGGTTCATGGGAAAATTGTAACCAAGAAACGATTCAATCTTTCCTAGCCCAGTGCCTCGATTATAATATTGACCCACAGTACTGCATGAGTTGGGTTGAACAGCATAAGGAAGAAATACCCAATTGGACTAATGTCTCGGAAACCTCGCTAGGCTGGGTAAACCAGCACACATCAACGGGTTCAGCCATTTCGATTACAGAGCAGGATTTTAGTTAATTCTTAGGGAGGGAGTAAAACCCTCCCTTTTCATTTACCGTACAGAGAAAATTTACGATCCCTTTGTAAAATGGAAGTCTGTTTCATTTACCCAAAAATAAAAAAAGTGCTTCTGTGGTCATTTAAATCTATGAATCAAATCTACTAACCTTTCTAATCCATCGAGTAGTCTTGGTGAGGGGCGGCAGTACAGTTCTTCCTCAAGAATGAGAATCTGGTCATCACTTTTAAATCCTAGTTCTTCAAATCCAGTTCTCTTTTTAACAAGGCTTTTTTGAATCTTATCTTTCCTCACTCCTACCCAAGCAAGACAAATAAAATCGGGCTTGCGACTTATTACATCTTCCCACTCCGTTTGGACACTGGCCAATTCAATATCGTGAAAGATGTTCATTGCACCAGCAGCTTCGGATATCTCCGTGAGCCAATTTATTTTTCCTGGTGTGAAAATCGGCTTTGGCCACCATTCCCAGTACAAACGTGGTCGGTAAATTTGATTAACACTCTGCTGTTTTACTTTTTCAAGCCGGGAACGAAATTGCCGAGCCGCCTCCACTCCCCGTTCTTGTTCGCCAAGAACTCCAGCGGTTGTGATTAAATCGTTTTCAATATCGGTTAATGATTGTGGATTTAAAACAAGATGGGGGATATCTCGTTTCTTTAGAGCCTCAATATTTTTTTCCATCCCTGGAACACTTAAAGAAGCAAGGACCATATCAGGCTGCAATTGTTCAACTAGATCCATGTTAATCGATAAATCAGGACCTAACTTTGGTAGATTTTTGATTGAGGCTGGCCAATCGGAAAAGTCATCAACTCCTACTAATAAGTGTGTTAAACCCAGATATTCCATGACTTCAGTATTACTAGGGCACAAGGAAATGACTCGCATGTTCTACCATCTCTCCTCTCGATATAGTTAAAGCAAAGGAATCATAAAACGCATGGATGGAAAATCATCCATGCGCTTTTGGGTATTTCTATTTCCTTTCCCCTTCTACGGCCTCAACCAACTGAAATAAAAAGCGATAAATGAGCTGGAACGCCTCACCTATGGATATTTCTTCGTTAAAACCTTCCACATAGTTTAGGGCAAAATTCAAATTCCATAATCCATCTTCCAAGCTGAACATTAAGTCGAATTTTGCTTCATCCCCATGTAATTGGTTATTTAAATTTTCCTTTAACGCTTTTTCAAATTTCTTTTGCAGTTTTAATCCCAACATTACATCGTATGTCCCAAATACATCATCCGCTTCTAATGAAACAGCCTCAACACCAATTAAATCAAACCAATTGGATTCTAAATAAATAAATTCATTTTTATGCATTTTTAAGTAATCGAGAGGCTGAGTCAAGAATGAAGACGATTCATTCTTTAGCATATTTTCTGTTTCTTTATCACAACGTTCAATGTAGGCGTCTGCAAAGCGCACACTAACATCCTTCTCCGAAAATTGGATATTATTACCCAGCTGATTTTTTTCGAGATACTCTTTTTCTTCTTTAAAAATGGTAATACTATTGCCGTTTGGGTTATTTTGCTGTTCAGATATGTACTGTTTGATTTGGTCTTTTAACATCAGGAATGTCCTCCTATGATTCACTTTTCTATTTTAATATTGAGTGTTTATGAGTAAAAAAGCAAATGTGATAATGTTATTTTGCCAAAAAAAGAGGTGACTATATAAAAGCCACCCCTCTAATTGCTATTTAATTTTCCGCTAATTTCGTTTTTACCTTATGAGAGGTCTGTTTTACCTCACCTGGATCTTCTGCTTGTTTTGCCCGTTTAATAAATAAGGCAAGAACCAAAGCGAGACCAGCGATAAATACACTTACAAAGAAAGCATCATTAATACCTTCTAGCATTGCTTTCATCTGAATATCATGCTGCATTTTTAATTGCATCGCTTCCGTTATTTTTACTGACGGATTAGGTACAACTTTTTTCGCTGCTTCAATTAGTTCAGTTGCATGTGTTTTTGCACGGGTTGTCATCACCGTTACCAACAATGCTGTACCAATCGCACCGGATACCTGCGACATCGTATTGTTCATCGCTGTCCCGTGTGGATAAAAGCGTGCTGGTAACTGGTTTAAGCCATTTGTCGTTATTGGCATATTTACCATCGAAAAACCAAACATACGGATCGTGTATAAAATAATTAAATGAGTATAGGTGGTTTCCAGTGTTAATTTACTAAATAAATAACTTGTTATCACTGTAATAGCTAAACCAATAATAGCTAAAGCACGACCACCGAACTTATCAAAAAGTTTACCTGTAATCGGCATCATAATGGCCATTAGAATTGCCCCTGGCAACAACAATAAACCCGCATCTATCGGGGAAATCCCGCGAACATTTTGGACATAAATTGGTAGAAGAAGCATCCCTGAAAACATCGCCATTGTAACTACCATGGATATAGCAGAAGATAATGCAAACATTGGATATTTATAAATCCGGAAGTTAAGAAGTGGCCGTTCTTGTCTTAATTGACGCAAAATAAATGTTACCAATGAAATGAGCCCAACTGCAAGCGTCCCATAAACTTGCGGACTATCCCATCCTTCTTTACCAGCTGAACTGAATCCATAAAGGATTCCGCCGAAACCTACGCTTGATAACACCACAGATAAGAAATCAAGACGAATATCAACCTTACCTTTTTTATCTTTAAGTAAGAAAAAGCCAAGCAATACGACGAGAATCGCGATTGGTGTAACAAAATGGAAGAGCATTCTCCAGTCATAGTGTTCAATAATCCAACCCGATAAAGTCGGTCCAATTGCCGGAGCAAACATTAATACTAACCCGAAAACCCCCATTGCTAATCCACGTTTTTCAACTGGAAAACTGGTTAACATTACATTCATTAACAAGGGCATCATAATCGCTGACCCAGAAGCCTGAATCATCCGACCAGATAATAATAGTGGAAAGGCATGAGCAAAGCCAGCTAATACAGTTCCTAACGTAAATAAAAGCATGGCTGCTAGGAATAATTGCCGTACAGAAAATTTTTGAATTAAAAATGCTGATAATGGAATCAGAATCCCATTTACTAACATAAAACCGGTTATCAACCATTGACCAGTTGATGGGTCAATTTTTAAGTCAGTCATGATTGAAGGTAGTGCTATATTTAATAATGTATTATTTAAGAATGCAATAAAAGCTCCGATTATCAGTATGGCAAGAACGCCATACGGTGGGCCAGCAGTCTTTTTTATGGTTTGATCCATTGAATTTCCCCCTATAATATATGTTCATTTTTTTATACACCTGTTTCACACTTACATAATAATATACGCAGAGTTCAATTTTTGCAATTAAAAAAACCTGCAAAATTATGGGTTTGTAATCATGCTTTAAATAATGTACTATACTTTTATACTAATAGTACAAATGGAAATAAAGGTGATTTTATGAATGACCGAAAGCAGCATGTAGTAAATATGGCTCATCAATTATTCATCGAAAAAGGATTCCAAGCGACATCTATTCAAGATATTTTAGACTATAGCGGGATTTCTAAAGGAACGTTTTATAATTATTTTTCATCTAAAAGCGAATTATTAATCGCGATTTATAAAACAATTTATAAGAGGCTCGAAAAGGATCGAAACGATTTATTAATCGGTCAAAACCCTTCTAGTATTGAGATTTTTATTAAGCAAGTGGAAATGCAAATGATTACTAATCGGAAAAATAAATTAATTACCCTATACGAGGAAGTATTGTCCTCTAATGATGCTGACCTTAAACAATTTGTCCAACGGAGTCGTTTAAATTCACTTCGCTGGTATTACAATCGGTTTATCGACATCTTCGGCGAACAGAAAAAACCATTCCTATTAGATTGTGCAATTATGTTTCAAGGGATATTACAATATAATGTTCAATACAATAGAATGGCCCATGAATCTGGAGAAAAAGTAAGCAGTGTTGTCCGCTACAGCGTCGCGCGATTGGTTAAAATAGTTGATGAGGTTTCTGAATCAGGGGATCAATTAATAGAACCAAATACTTTAGAAAAATGGGTCCCTGGCTGCCAAAAAAACAATCACGAGATAATCACCCAGTTGATGAAAATAGCGGTAACGTTAAAGGCATCGATAACGAAAAGCATTCAGGATGTAGAAGAACAAAACAAATACAATGAACTTCTGGATTTTATTCAAGAAGAAATCATCCATACAAAATCACCAAGAAAGTTTCTTATTCAAAGTGCCCTATTATCCTTAAAGCAAAACCCCGAATCACTTTGGAAAAAAGAACTAGGGCAGCTTAATGAATTGATCGAGGCTTTTTATAGTGTGACAGAGTCGGAAGACACAAACCCCTAATCCAAGGATTAGGGGTTTGTTTTGAGTAAGTAAGGCTTTTACTATTTGAAAAGCGTTGCTGAATTTCCCAAATAAAGTAATTGCTTGAAAATTGTTTTACCACCACGATTGCATCTTCGCCATTTTTTGTAAATATTAATCCTGTACCCATTTGTTCTTGAAACTTCCACCCTTTTAATTTCATATATTTTTTTACAACTTTATAACTGCTATTACCACTACTTTCGGACAAGTATTTGCTTCGTTTTTCTGTTTTTGAGAACAGCTCAAATTCAGAATCTGAAAAGTGAAGCTTCATTGCAGAAATAATTAATGGTATTGGATTTCCCTCCTGAAAAAGCGCAAAACCAAAACTGCTGACAACTAGACCAAATCCTATGACCAAAACAATCACTAGGGTAACAGCCATTTTTCTAATCCCCTCCACCCGTTCGCCTCCTTATTTATCTGCTACTATTTAATTTGACGACGGATGGGTATTTTTGGTTTCAGATAGAAATATTTCATTTTCATTAAAATTGTTTTAAGATGTCGGTAATGAATTTATTAATTAGTATTAAGAGTAGTTTAATAAAGGGAAAGCTGCAATAATAGGGGTATCATAATAGACATGATCAATGCGGAGGTAATCATCGCTATGCTCCCCATTACCCCTTCTATTTCTCCCCATTCAAATGCACGGTTGGCACCAATTGCCTGGGCAGAGGTTCCTAACGCTAATCCCTTAGCAATTCGGCTTCTAATCCGAGTAAAATTTAAAAGAAATGGCCCAACCATTAAAGAAAAAACCGCTGAAATACAAACAAACAAAATCGTTAGTGACGGTATCCCCCCTAATGACTGGGATACTGATAAGGCAATTGGAGCAGTGACCGATTTTGGAATAAGCGACAACATAATTTCCTTATTCATGTGCAAATACTTCGTCAACAAGACAATTGAAATTACCCCAGTTATTGTGCCTGGCATAACCGCCCAGAAAATTATTAAGAAATTTTTTCTAATAATTCTTACATGTCTATATAAGGGAACTGCGAGGGACACAGTGGCGGTTCCTAATAAAAGTGAAAATATTCCTGTTCCAGAAGAATATTGGGCCACTTGTATATGAGAAAGCGTCAATAAACCAATGATGAACACAGTTACTGTATATAACGGATTTAACCATGCCTTGTTATAAGTTTTAAACACCTTATCTCCTGCTACATAACTCATAACAGTAATGCTGGTACATAACAATATATTAGAAATCATTGTTCCCATTTTGTTTACTCCTTTTTCTTTTAGTTTCTAAATACTCAGCAATAAAAGCTGTAACAAGAAGAACAACCAGGCTGCTTGCTGCTAGGATGATTGCTAATTTTATTCCATCTACTCTAAAAATCCCTGCAAAATGCCAAACACCTACGATAAATGGAATAAATAGAAGAGTTATATGTTTGATATGCAGCTGAGCGGCTGCTTCAACCCATTTGAGCTTACAAACACCTGACATTAATGCAATGAATAAGAGCGCCATACCAATAATACTTCCTGGGACAGGTAGATCAAGCCAAGTAACGAGCCTTGTTCCAGTCAAATATATTACTAGTATTGTGAGAAACTGAGCAAATGTACGAACCATTCGGCTCCCCCCCCTGTTTTAAGACTAATAACCCTTTTTTATCAAATAGGGTCACCATTTATTACTCTAAAGTCAGTATTGCATACCTTTTTGTGTTTTTCTGTAAATGTGGAATGGTATCTAACATAGATTTTTTAAATTTGATTTAATACATGGTAGAATAACTTACTTTTATTCCGAGTTACCTTCATAAAGCAAAAAAAGCCGATTCCCAATAGTAGGACGGCTAAAACTGAATATTAAATACCTATTTAAGAAAGGATTTAGGCATGACAACAGCGACGACCTCTCCACGAGCACAGAGAATATCATTCGCATAAACCTCTGTCTCAACCTTAAACTTTTTAGGGTGTATTTCACGTACAGTTCCGATTGCTTTTAATGGTATACCATGTGGAGTGGGCTTGAGAAAGTTCACATTTAAGGAAGCCGTTACGAATCTTGGGGGCTCCTCTCCATCACCAGCTTCATGTCCATTTTTTCGATGAAGCGCCAATGCAGCAGACCCTGTTCCATGACAATCTATTAACGAGGCAACAATGCCGCCATAAACAAAACCTGGAAGTGCAAGATGCTCTGCTTCTGGTGTGAATATAGTTACTGTTTGTTCACCCTGCCAGCCAGTTCGAAAATGATGTCCCCCATCGTTCAATCGACCACAGCCATAACACCAGGCAAAATCATCTGGATACTCATCTTGTATTGCTTTAACAACCTTTTCGTTCATTTGTCTTTCCCCCTATACTCAGAAAACGCTTTCAATCTCTAACAGTTAAATAATACCATCCCAAAAAATAACCGGTCAATCAATAGATTAAATATTTAGAGCTGAGAAGTATGTCGTATCTTTAATTGAGGAATTGGAACGGTCTTATTAATAATATAGGAAAAGAAAAACCCTTGTGCTACAAGGGTCAGATTGTCGAGAAAGGGTATNNGGGGAGCCTCCTCGTCGCTATGCTCCTGCGGGGTCTCCCCTGCCCCGTACTCCCGCAGGAGTCTCCGTGCCTTCCGCGCAAATCAACAGACATGTTGCAAAGCCTATATATTAATAATATTATAACGAATTAACGCGGTGAATTGTTAAAGTTATTGTAGAAAATAAGAGGCTGTCGAAAGTTTCTCGACAGCCTGACCCTTGTGCTACAAGGGTTTTCTTCTGAATTTTTCGGAAATAATCACATTTAGACTCTATTTGGAGCAAAAAAACCGAATTGGACTACTAATTCCAAACTTCCTCTGCAATTACCCTATACCTTGCATCCGGCTTAATTGATCCAAAAAGATAGTCACGAATCTACTACACCGATCAATATCCTTCATTTGGAGGCTAACCTCGATTTTTAGGGTGGCAATTAAATCTGTGTGTACGTAAAGCATATCCTTAAATTCATCAACAGCTCCACAAAACTGCGGGTAACCACTATCCCCTGTGCCGATTACACCTGTCAGTACCTTTTTTACGTCCTGAGTTTCGAATGCACGATAAAGCTCCATCATTTCTTGAGGAATTTCGCCATTTCCCCAAGTATAGGTTCCGATCACAATAGCCGCATACTGGGATAAATCCCTAACTCGAAATTGCTCGATCCGAAAGAGAGAAACCATTACATTCTTCTTTAAAAATAAATGAAAAATTCGTTGAGCTAATTCTTCAGTATTTCCTGTTTTGGAAGAATATACGATGGCAATTTTCATAATTCATCGAAACCGTTTGATTGTGTTACCTTTGCATAGCTTCTTGACTTCTGTTCAAAAAAATCGGATTTTGTTCCATTCATCATTTCATCACTGAAAACATGGATCCAAGGCATAGGGTTTACCCTTTCTTTATATAAGTTCTGTAAACCAATCTGACGCAGTCGTTTATTTGCAAGATATTCGGTGTATCTTTCGTACTCGCTCAATTCAATACCATCTATATCCCTCAAAATCATATGTGCCCACTCTTTTTCAAGTTGGACAGCTTGTCCAACCACTTTATACACATAATCAATGTTAGCCTCTGTATGTAAATCCGGATTTTCTGTTAAAAGTATTCGCAGAAACTGTGCCATGAAATACGCATGCTGCATTTCATCCCGTTGAATATAACTAATCATCGTACTTGTCTTAAGCATTTTTTGCTGGCGGGCAAGATGATAGAAAAAAGCAAAGCCAGCATAAAAATAAATACCCTCTAGATTAATAGAATTCACACCTAGTTGAAATAAATTTTGTGGTGTAGGATTCTCACGGAAACTTTCATATGCATCTAATATCAATTGGTTTCTTTTTTGAACGATTGGATCATTTTTGGCTTGATTGAACCAATCCTTTTGTTCATTTAAAGGTACAAGAGAACTTAATATATAGGAATAGGATTCATTATGCACCGCTTCCTGCTGGGCGATGACAGCAAATATTGCTTTAAAGCTAGAATCTGTCACATAATCCATTACTTGACACATTGTTGGTGTTTGCAGGCTGTCTAAAGAAGCAAGTTGTGTATTTATTCGTAAAAAGACATCTTTCTCCGTTGAACTGAGAAAGTCCCACTGTTTTATATCATCTTGCATATTAATCTCTTGAGCTTTCCAAAAGTTTGACAATAAAGTCTGATATAAATCGTATATCTGTGGATAAGCAATATCATTCCAGTTGAGTAAGCCTGATGATTTTCCATTAATAATACCGGTTGATTTATTGGGAAACTCGGGATTTAACAGTTTTATTCTTGATAGCGGTAAATGAATATCCATAAAATAATCTTCTCCAATCTATTCTAAAAGATGTTAGCTATGGCAAGCATCACATTCGTCAATTTCTGTTTGAGATGTGCTTCTAACATAGTACGTTGTCTTTAGTCCCTGCTTCCAAGCTTCCATATGCAGGTTAAGTAAGTCCTTTGCTTTTATATCGTGCCTAACATATAAATTAAAGCTAATGCCCTGATCAATGTGACGCCCACGTGCCGCATTCTGTTTAATACTCCACACTTGATCTAATTCATGTCGCGAGCGACGATAATAGTCATATGTGATATGGTTTAAATCCGGTGCAGTAACTTTAAATTTAAAATTCTTTTTTTCCTCTGCATATTCAACAGAATAGATAGGATCGATTCCATCAGTGGAACCTCCAATTTTCGCTGTGGATGAATTGGGAGCAATAGCCATTAACCAACCATTCCGAATGCCATGATTGACGACATCTCTTTTTAGGTCATTCCATCTTTTCGATTGATAATTTTTCCGTTCAAAATAACTTCCTGTATGCCATTCTGAATCCTTAAATAGACTATAAGACCCTTTCTCCTTTGCTAGTTCCATTGATGAACGGATCGTATAAAATGCAATGTCCTCATACAGATGATCTGCATAATTTACCGCTGCTTCAGATTCCCAGTAAATCCCTTTAAGAGCTAGTAGGTGGTGCCATCCAAATGTACCAAGACCCACGGCTCTGTACTTTTTATTTGTAAGTTGAGCCTGTCCAACAGAGATTGTATTTAAATCAATCACGTTATCGAGCATTCGTACTTGGATCCTAATTAAACGCTCTAAAACATCTGCAGGGACTGCTTTTGCCAGATTAATAGACGATAAATTACAAACAACGAAATCACCAGGCTTCCGAATTATCACGATATTGCCCTCTTCATTCTGGTATTCGTTTACTATGGTCGTTGCGGACATATTTTGAGCAATTTCTGTACATAAATTACTGCAGTAAATAGAAGTTCGGCCCGTACCCAATACATGCTTATTCGGATTTTGCCTGTTTACTTCATCACGATAGAACATGTATGGTGTTCCTGTTTCTAATTGAGCAACCATGATTCGTGTCATAATATCCATGGCACGGTAGGTTTTACGAGGAAGAAGCGGGTTACCTGCGGCCTCTTCATATTTCTCTGTAAAGAATTTAACATCCGTTTCATCATAAAAATCCTCAAGTCCTAGCAGGTTCCCTTTTTCATCCTTCCAGCCCATAAATTGTTTTACTTGATGGGGACAAAATGTATGCCACTGCCCAATACTTCTTCCATCCTCATCTTTCTCTTCTAATTTTTGCATAAACAGGTCTGGTATGGTGACACCCGTGAAAATGTCATGGGCCTTACGGCGTTCATCCCCATTATTGGTTTTTAAATCGAGAAAACCGTTCATGATATCTTTATGAAACAAATCTAGGTAAACCGCAATGGCACCTTGACGTTGACCTAACTGATCAACACTGACAGCTGTATTATTTAACAATTTAATCCATGGTACAATTCCGGAAGAGTTTCCTTTGAATTTCTTTATATCGGAACCAAGGGCACGAACTTTACCATAATAAATCCCTATACCTCCGCCATCCTTGCTTAGCCGAGCAATATCCCAATTATTTAAATAGATGCTATCAAGGGAATCATCTACTGTATCAATAAAGCAGGAGGAAAGCTGCCCAAAGCTTTTGCCTGCATTCGCTAAAGTGGGGGTAGCAACCGTCATATATAAATTACTAAGTGCCCAATACGCTTCCTTTACAAGTTGTAAGCGGATGGACTCCTTTTCATCCTTCATAATCGTCATGGCAATAATCATGAACCGCTCCTGCGGGAGTTCATATACATTTCTATTATGATCTTGAGCCAGATAGCGATCCGCTAGTAAAAATAACCCTATGTAATTAAATAATAAATCTTTATCTGGATTTATCTCTTTTGCTAGTTGCTCGATTTCATCTTTGCTATATAAGCTAAGTAAATTATGAGAATATATCCCGGTATCAGTCAATTCTTTTATTAACCTATAAAAATCTCCATATTTTAAAGAACGATTATAGCCTCGATTTTTTGCTGACTTTCTATATAATTCATTCAGATATAAACGGGCAGCGATAAATGTCCAATTTGGTTGGTCTATTGCAATTTGATTCACAGCATATAATAAAGCTTGGTGATTAGCTTCCCCCTCTGTTTCATCCAGTTTACTAATTTGCTCTTTAAGCTCCGTAGTATCTATCTGATATTTTTCTGAAACTTGATTAATAGATTCTAATACGTAATTAAATTCTGTTTGAATCTCCTTAGTTATCAATACATTTCCCCCTATAATAAAAAAATCCGCTCAACGGTAATTGAGCGGATGAAACGATACACTACAAAAGGAATAAAAAAATCCAATGCCTCCTGTCGCCACCGTTCATCTTCTCAATCCCCGAAGAAGTTGAAACATCTTAAGAAAGACAGGTCTCCTGACTCATGCTTCTTCCTACTTTGAACCCTTCCCATATAAGTACCTAATAGATTAGACATTTCTTATACAGTGGTTTGCTCATTTCGTCAGCATTTACAGTTGCGGGGGCAGTTCTGGATTTACACCAGATTCCCTATTAAGCCACAATGGCATCGTCTCTTAAGGCTAACACAATATATAGTTTGATTATTATTTATTGAAACAATATATAGTGAATCAATTAATTTAAATAATAGTATAGTCACCAAAATAATTCAAGTCTATTATTAAATAAAAATGAAACCTATCTGGCCTGAACCTTTTTTTAAAACACCAAGGATGTCACTGAACCTTTTGTATTCTATTTTGAATGCCATAAGTGAACGGTTTTGGCTGGGCTTTACTGAAGTTAACTAATGCATCAAGGTCAACGGGACCGACTTCTTTGTTTTCAGCTTGGATAAATACAGTAAATCCATCTCCGCCTCCAGAAAGAAAAATATTCGCTGTCACAGAATAGGATTTATTAGGATCCATTTCCGTGCCATCTGGAAGCTTGATGCTCACTACCCTTTGCCCTTCTGGTTTATTTGGATCCCAAGTATAGCTTAAGCCAGAAATCTGCAACATGTTCGTTTTTGTTGCCCCCCACTGCTGGTTGAGCAATTCTCGGATCTGCTGTCCCGTCATCGACATTTTGACAAGGTCATTATTAAAGGGCTGTACCGTGTATATTTCTCCCCAGGAGATGTCGCCAGGATCAATATCAGCTCGAATGCCGCCAGGATTCATAAAGGCTAATTCGGTATTCAACGCTTTCCTTTGTGCATCCGCAATGAAATCGCCAAGTACTGACTCGCCATTTTCATTATGCTTGGCCGTCAGACTTTCAGATGAAGAGCCAACAACTTGATTAACTATCGGTTTTATTTTTGCTTCATAGCCTTCTATCATTTTCTTTATTTCGGGATCGGGCTCGATTCCTTCTTGAAAGGTAGTTACAATCTCAGCTCTTTTTGAGACAATATCCTTTGTTTTAGGATCTATCTCAATATCAACATCAGAGAAAGCAGTTCCATAGGAATAGGATTGAACAACTAGTTTATTGTCAATCGTTGCGTTCATATAGGCATGATTATGGCCTCCGAAGATGATATCCACTTCATCGTCGACCCGGTTTGCGATATCGACAAGCTGCCCTGCTGGATTTTCTCCGTTTGGACCTGAAGTGCCTGGGTTATGGGCTAAAACGACAATCGATTTTACTCCTTGTTTTTTCAATTCCGCTACATTCTGATTAATTGCTTCTACTTCATCCGTGAATTTTAATCCTGCCACACCGCTAGGGACAACAAGCGTTGGAGTCTCAGTAGTTACCACACCGATAAAACCAATGGGTATCCCATTTACTTTGATCACTTGATAAGGAGGCAGAATCGTTTTTCCTGTTTTCTCATTGACCACATTGGCAACAATCCATGGGAAGTTTGAACCTGCAAAATTGCCTGTTTTCGGATGTGTTCCCCCTTTTATGAGGCGCATCAGTTCCGTTAAGCCTTCATCAAATTCATGATTACCAACAGTACCGATGTCAAAACCCAGCTTGTTCAAGATCTCGATTGTTGGTTCATCCTGTAAAAGGGCCGAAATTGGAGGGCTGGCCCCAACCATGTCTCCATCTTCAACCAATAGCGTATTTTTATTTTCTGCTTCACGCTTTTTTAAATAGGCTGCTAAATAATCGACCCGACCGGCCGGTTTCCCGTTTACTTTCCGAGTCACATTTAATTGGCCATGCAAGTCATTAATCCCTAATAGTTGGACCTGAATGAAACGATTATTTGCGGCCGGTGGCTTTCCCTTTTTGGGATTGACCGTTTCTGGACGGTTGGATTTATGTCCATGATATTCTTCAGATAACCCTTGATCCTTTCCTATAGTTGGTTTCTGTCTGCTAACCTCTACAACTTGAGGCTTAGTAACAGTTTGAAATTGATTATCCATATCCCTTAGGGCACGAGCTGAAGCACTTTGATTTCCCGTTATCGCCACAAGTGCTAGGATCGATAAGGAAAGAAACGTTTTTTGAAACAATTTCATACTATTCCTCCTACAATTTTCTAAAAGAACCAAAGGTATTTTTCTCCTTGCAGGTTAGGAATATGCAGAAAAGGCACCAAAGAAGTTTGGTGCCTGACACTCATTATTGTTTGACTATCAGACTTTGGTAGGTTGAGGATGTCCTTACTTCTATGGTTAAGGTTCCCTTTTTATAGATGGATTTAATGATAAATGGGGCCCCGGTGGTATTCTGAAATTGAAAATCCGGTCCACCATAAGATACGGTTGCATCTCTGCCAGCAGGTACATACCCAACCGACAAGGAATGGTGATGTTTTTCAATATAACTAACACCTACCTGGTCCACTGCATTGAATAGGGTTGATGACGTCTGGCAAATTCCTCCGCCGATACCGTCGACTAATTGCTTATTTACAATTTCCTTCGCCTTTTGATATCCGTGGGCGGCATCACTTGGACCTACAGTAGTATTAAATGAGAAAATATCTCCCGCTCCGACAATGATATTATTAATGGCCTGTGCCGACAGCTGAATATTCTTTGATCGGCCTACAACTCCGCTATTAAATCTGGTTGTAAAGCTAGCCACGACAACTTCCCCTAACTGGTCAACATCCTCAGGTTTATAACCGCTCTCGGTCACATATAAAGGTAGTTCAATATCTCCACCCGTTGCCGATGCTGTTATGACCTTTTCAACTAACTCTGATTCCTCTAAGATAATTCTTGGTTTGCCTTTAATGATTTGACCATTGGAGCCAATCTTATCAAGAACCATTCGTTGGTCATATCCTTTGGTACTTTCCGTCCCTCTTGCTAAATCCTTTGCCCATTTTTCAAGTTCCTTTTTATAGGTTTCATTATCGGTTCCAAAACCCATTTCCACCGGTAAAAAGGTTTCCAAAATAGCATTTGTATTCGGATCAATGACATTTACCGTAATTGGTTTTGGTTTTTCTTCTTTCTGTGGTTCTGGTGGTGTTTTATTGGGCTTTTGTTGTCCTTGTTCAGATACTTTTTCTTCAACTTTCTTTACTGTTTTCGTTTTTTCTGTACATCCGGCAATAATTATTAAGCTACAGATTAATAAAATTGATACTAGCCACGAGCTCTTTGTCATTTCCCCTACCTCTTATCCTTTATTTTCATGCAGTAAATGCTGACCTCCAACGAAGTCCATTCATTCTTGGATTTTATTCCCGTTTGCATGTCAATATGACTTATAAGTATTGATTAATATGCAAAAAGCCCCTTAGGTGTAAGGAGCTTAATCAGTGAAGATATATGATTTTTTTGACCTGTAAATTATCTTACGCTGCTTTTCATCATTGGTTGAACCACTTTTGGTTCCGAATATGTTCGTTCATTTTTCTTATAGGCGTGCCAATATGCGAGTGCGATAAAGACAGATCCGCCAACCGCATTGCCAAGAAAGACAGGGATAAAATTTTCAATATATCCTAGCCAAGTAAAATGGCCGGCAAATATTGCTGCAGGAATCACAAACATATTCGCTACAACGTGTTGGAATCCGATTGCGACAAATGCCATCGTTGGAAACCAAATACCTGCAATTTTTCCGACCATATCGTCTGCCCCATAACAAAGCCACACTGCCGCTGCCACCAGCCAATTGCAGCCAATCCCCGAAACGAATGCTTGGAGAAAGGTTGCTTCTAATTTATGGTCAGCAATACTAATCGTTCTTTCCAAGAAGGGGCCGGATTCGGTAAGTCCAACCAGATGTCCAAAAAAGTATGCTACAAAAATAGCTCCGATAAAGTTACTCACCGTAACAAGAAACCAGTTATAGACAACCTGTCTAGTGCTAATCTTGTTCGCCATTCGAGCTAGCGGCACAGCCATCATATTTCCTGTTAATAGCTCACCACCTGCAAGCAAGGTGAGGATAAGGCCGATTGGGAAGACAGACGCACCAATCAAACTGCTTAACCCCTCTAAATTTCCTGTTAAAGTTGCTGTGACACGGATGAAAAGTAAATAACCTAAAGCAATGAACGCACCTGCTTCAAAACCTAATATCAGTGTTTGTAAAGGAGGGTATTTTGATTTTTTCACTCCATTTTCAACGGTAATTTCCATGATTGTTTCGGGTTTACTATATCCCATATGATATACTCCTTTTTAAATGAACCATTTAGTATGTGAAACATTTAACATACTTCTATTTTATAACAAATTCTTCTAAAATCCTGTGAATATTTCTTTAACTATTTTAGAGCGCTTACATTTACCTTTGTAATCTTGCTTTTATATTCAAAATAGCTTACTTCCCTTACTTAATAGAGGTATACTGATTCCAAGGTGATATGGTAAAGAGTATAGAAACACTACAGGAGTTACGAACGGAGACGAATGGTCTAACAGATCAGTATGTTAGTCGGTATCCCAAACCCGACCCATCTTGCTACACTTTTTAAAAAATAACCAGCCATACTCCATCAGAGTATCGCCATATGATCCGAAAGGAATAAAGAATGGAGTTTTATACAATGGAGAAAATTTATTGGAGTTTGTTTGTATATGGTCCATGGAAAATGTATCTCGCAGCAACGGTAGATGGACTTTGTTATGTTGGGTCCAATCATAAGGACTTCGAAGAACTGGTGACTTGGGTCCAAAAAAAACTCCCGCATCACCTTTTGGAGCGTGATGATAGAAAATTACAACCTTTTGTAGACGAATTCACCGAATATTTTCAAGGAAAGCTCACGTCTTTTACCTTTCCAATCGATTTTCACGGGACTCTCTTTCAACAATCTGTTTGGAACGTATTAAATGAAATTCCCTATGGATGCACACATACTTACTCAGAAATCGCGGAACTCCTGCAGAAACCTAAATCGGTACGTGCCGTTGCCGCTGCAATTGGGGCAAACCCGATATTAATTACTGTTCCTTGTCATCGTGTGATTGGTAAGAACGGGAAGTTAACTGGTTTTCGCGGCGGTTTAGATATGAAGGAAAAACTGTTAGATTTGGAAAAAGAACCCTCCACTATGAAAGGTGTAATCACACATGCTAAATAAACCAAAAAGGCAGAGAGAGGTCTCTGCCTTTTTTATTTTATATATTTACTTGAAACATAACCTGTGGCTTTACCAAATTTGATTTTTTTCCATGAACCTGTTGTTGAGACAATGGTTACTGATTGATTTTTCTTTAAAGTACCAATTACCTTGCTTTTGGTTGATGTTGTTGCACGTACATTAAGACGTGATACAGTTACTTTTCCTGTTTTTGGTTTGGCCATTTTTTTTACAACGAAAGTAGTTGTCACGCTCGAACGATTTTTACTTGTGTCTGTCGCTGCCATCACTACAGAGTATTTCCCATTTCCAAGGGAGGCAGTGCTATATCCTAGGTTGATTGTACCTGCTTTTGTTATAACGTCCTTTTTCAAGTAGCTAAGGGTTTTACCCGTACTACTTTTTATATAGACGGTTACATATGCAGTTTCGTTTGTTTTAAAAGAAATACCGGCTTTATTTTTTGTGTTATCTACACTTGCCTTAACGCTGCTAAATTTGGGAGCGGTCTTGTCTTTTACAGCCACTACTTTTTTCACTTCGAACGCTGGCAATGTCGAAGATCTGTTATTACTCATATCGGTAGTGATGATTCCTGCATAGTATTTACCGTTTGGTAAAGAATTAATGGTATATTCTTTTTTAATGGTGCCTGCATTTGTTGAAGCATCTTTTGAAAGATACGTTATAATCTTACCTTTACTGTCTTTAAGATAAACAGTTATTTTTGCTTTCTCGTTGAAATGAAAAGAGATCAAAGCTTTATTTTTCGTGTAATCTACACTGATTTTTACTTCACTTATGTTTGGAGCAATTTTGTCTGAAATCGGAGTTGCTGCCACAGTTGGTTCAGTGGTTTCAGTTGGTGCTTGCACAGCTTTGTCTGCAGGTACCTGTTCAGCAAGATCTTCAGATATTTGTCCAACTGGGTTTGTAGGTGTTTGTACTGTCTGTTCTTCAGATGCTTGTCCTGTTGGTTCGGAAGGTGCTTGTACAACCGTTGTTGGTCGCTCACTATAGTCTTTTACAATTGCTGCTCCTTTATAATAGAAGGCAAGAATCTCATTATATTTTTGACCATCAAGCGCACGGTTCTGTGCACCCCATTGACTTAAACCAACGCCATGACCGTCACCCAGTCCTTCTACGGTTATTGTTTCGTCCGTCTCTACTATGTTCGATACAAGATAGCTCTTCATGATTCGATTGCCAACCATAGCACGAATCTGTGAGGCTGCAACATTTTTGAATTCGAACTTCTGCGGGATATAAGAGCCATTTGCGTTCACTTTATCTTTTGTAAAAAATTCAACCGTAATATTTCCTTTAGACACACGGCCTCCTGATGTTGGTATGTTTAAAGATAATACAGGTACTGCTGTTATTTTAATTTCTTTTCCGGCATAGCCATGATTTTCCATCCATGCTTTAATTGTGTTTGTTATCGTTGTATCATTTTCCTTCATTTGACTCCATGGCAAATTGACCGAGTTGAATTGTTGTTTTTTTACAGAAAAATTCCAAGCAGTTTTTGCATCAAATTCATCTTCTTTAATAATCAAGTATGAGACAGGTGTTGAGCCCCAAACATTTGCATTCGATTCTGTTTTCCCGCCATTACTGGCAGAAAAAACTGCACTGATTAAGCGTCCATTTACCTTTAATACTTCCCCTTTTGTTTCATCTACTGCTGCTGTGCTATTAGGATGCCAATTGTATCCACCATACACTTGGTAGTTAATCGTATCATCGATCGTTACTGCTCGATAGGCTAAAGCATAAGTTCTAGCTGCAACCGCTTGTGTTTTTAAAGCTTCCCGGTTCCATTCCGCATACATCTCAGAAGGTACGACACCTTTTAAATAATCTTCTAAGAAGATTTCGTTAATTGGCCGCACATACTTTGAATTTTCGGGGACAAATTGAAATGAACCTAAATAATTTAGTTTATTAATAGATAGATAGTTTGTTTCGTTTAAGGGTAATAGACTTAATGTGTCTGCGGTAAAAAGTGGTGTTGTTCCATCTAAAATAGTAATTTTGTTATTATCGTATTTTACGAGATAAGACTTTCCGGTAGTTAAGCGGACAGTTGATTGCTCAACGATGTAATCGCCTGTAGGTCTTATCGTTATCTCCGTTTTATTTCCAAGATAATTGACCAGTTTTACTTTAATCTTTGGTTCTATTTTTTCGGCAGATACACTTAATATGAGCACGTTAATTAATAATATAAAGGCAAGAAAACCTGCGCCTAATTTTTTCAAAATCATTCTCCGTTCTTATGAGTATGCAGTCCTTATATTAAAATATTACTTTATTAAACTATTAGTTAACAACATGTTATTATTGGTAAGTCGTTCTACTAAATATAAATATTTTAGAAATAAAAAACTCACCAAATTAGGTGAGAAAATAAGTTTTCCGACAAATATCTACATATGTCGAGTTTAATCAGCAAACACATTCAAAATATGTTATAATAAAAATAACCTACTGATTTTTCAGTGAGTAACACTAAGGGGAGTAGCTCCTAATCGACTCAAATAGCCATAAGTTTCTTAAAACTGACTCATTGGAAAATCAACTTAATGACTCGGCAACAGAATTTTAAATATAGAAAGGGTGTTAATATGGAAAATTTTATTGAAACGGTTTATTTCTTAGAAAATCCTGAAAAGAATATTATTAAATTTGCAACTGGCACCCAGCTGCGCTATGAGGACGTAATAAAAGAGGTTTTTGGCGTAGCCTGTATCAATGATTTGCATATGATGATCCAATATAACAAGAGTTTTCAAACAAGCATTTGTAACAGTCATGGAATTAGTGAAAAGAAGATAACGCTTGATAAAATTCTTCGTGTCGCTTCAAAACTCGACATGCATCGTCTTAAAAAAGAATTGTTGGATCAAAAGAATAACTGCCTAGATGAAACACCTACAGATAGTGCTTTGGCCATTACTTGCCCTTTTGATTCCACAATCAAGCTTCAAGAAGGTATTTTCCAATGGGATGACAGTAATTTTTCATATAATGCAGTTAAGACTGGTGCCTAACACCTTTATAGTTATTAAAATAACTTTCAAAGGCTAGGGCCTTTTTTTTCCTCAGAAGGAGTTAAACACCTGCTTTTCTCTCGTCATTATTCCATTAAATGATAAATAAGCATCGGCCAATACCGATGCTTTGATTGTTTAGTATTAACAATTACATTCTTCAAAATAATCACTACGATACGATTATTGATACATGTAAGCGCGTGTCCAGGGAATGGAATCATTTGTCCCCTTAGTAAAAATAAATTGGCTGAGATCAATATTCCCTGTTTGAAACGAAGCTGAACAAGCATTTAAGTATAATCTCCACATCCGAATGAAACGTTCGTCTTTTGTTTTCCTGACTTCTTCTAGTGCATTTTCAAAGTTTTCTGCCCACATTTCTAGCGTTTTTGCATAATGTCGACGGAGACTTTCAAGATCGGTTAAATAGAAATTGTTTTCTGCAATTTGTTGGACTAACTCACTAACAGAAGGAATGTAACCACCCGGAAAAATGTATTTATTAATCCAAGCATCATTGCCACCCTCCTGTGGAGACGTAATCGTGTGAAGTACTGACAGTCCACCGTCTATAAGCAGTTCATTTACCTTCTGAAAATATTCTGACAAGTGGTCCTGGCCGACATGTTCAAGCATTCCAACACTTACAACACGATCAAACTTCTGCTTTTTCAATTCTCGGTAATCGATTAATTGAACTTCTACGAAATCCCCTAATTCCTCTTCAATAATGCGTTCCTGTATGCGTGCATACTGTTCCTCTGATAATGTGATACCTTTAGCTTTAACGCCACAGCGTTTAGCTGCAGTTATTATTAACTCTCCCCAGCCACATCCAATGTCTAAAAGTCTTTGACCCTCCTGTAGATTTAGCTTTTTCAGAATATGCGCCACTTTATTTTGCTGTGCTGTTTTAAGAGAATCGCCCTGAGTCTGAAAGTATCCGCATGAATAAGTCATTGTTTCATCTAGCCATAACTTATAAAAGTCATTCCCAATATCATAATGAAAGGCGATATTTTCTTTGCTTCGCTTGGTTGTATTTGAAAATTTCTTTAAAACTTCGGTAGCAAATTTACTCTTACCAAGAAACCCTTCCTGGCTTCGGTACATAGAAGTGACCACGTCCTTGACGTTCCCTTCCACCTCGAGAATACCGTTCATATAGGCTTCTCCAAAGGCAATGGAAGGGCTTTGGATCAACTCTCCTTTTGGAATGCTGTCGCGAATATTGAGGGAAAAATGTGAATGGCCTTCTCCATACTGGATGGTTTCTCCATCCCAGAAGGTAACCTTTACAGGATCGGAAAAAGTCTTTTTCAATAATGTTTTATAAAACAATTTATCTAACATCCATGAACACCTCTATTCAATATTATTAGTTACATGGTCCATTATTAAATAGATAAGCAGTACCCGATAATTCCCATTTGTTAAGTAGGATATGGAAATAAAAAAATATTGTAACTCTGTCCAATTAATTACCTTTTAATGGTTTCTATCCTTACCAAAGGTATAATATTATTTTACTCCGATTTATTTTGAACTACAAATATTTAGATTGAATAATCAAAATTCCTAAACAGAAGCCAACAGAAGTAACGGGCATACCTTTTGTCTTTTCGAAAGTATTGCGTGCATATTCAGATGTGTCTTTTAATATGCGAATGAATCTCGTAGATTTACTTGGATCTAACATCCCAAAAAGTGTGGTTAACGTGGTGCGCAGTGTCTCCTGTTTTTCTGAAGGCAGTTGTAAGATTGAAATACCAACCCGACTGTAACGACATAGTACACCCCACTGTTTTTTTTATTTTTCTGAACCAATAAAAGGTACCAATTCCTTCATAATTTACATACTCAGTATGCAAATAAAAATAAAGAGGCCTAGAAAATTAAAAACATTCCACCCCCAAAGTAAAAACCCCCCATCTGAAATGGGAGGTTGAAAGAATGCCTATTGTTCATGAAGAATTTAGGTCATTAACGACGTTTTTTCTTATCGGCTTTCGTCATTCTTCCTAGTAGAAATGCTCCTGCTGCTACACCAATCACTGTGTTCGTTTTTTTATTAAAAACTTGTTTAGCGACAAGATTTAAGTTTTGCGGTCTTTCAGCTAGCCGTCTCATAAAATAACCATACCAGTCATTACCAAAAGGTACATAGGTACAAAAATTGTATCCTTCACTGGCAAGTTGCAGCTGCATATCTTTCCTAAACCCATAAAGCATTTGAAATTCGAATTTCTCATTCGAAATATCGTGCTTCTTAACAAATTCTTTCACATGATTAATAATTCGATGATCATGTGTGGCAATCGAAGTGAATTTACCATTTAATAGATGCCATTCGGTAATCTTGATAAAGTTTGCATCAATATCCTTCTTATCTTGATAGGCAATTTCTGCTGACTCTTTGTAGGCACCTTTAACTAGACGAATACGGAAATTTTTATATCTTTCAAGGTATTCTTGTGCTTTGTGGAAATAAGATTGAATCACGGTTCCAACATTATTATATTCCAGCGACAGGTCGTCCAATAAATTAAATGTTGGCTCCAGATGTTTGAAGTCCTCCATATCAATATTGACAAAAATATCGTATCGATGTGCTTGATCGACGATTTCTCTTACATTATTTAGACAAAATTCATATTCAATATCTAATCCGACTTGAGTTGGTTTTAAGGAGATATGTGCATCCACTTTATTCTCCTGAATCGCGTCGATTACTTTTAGGATTTGATCTTTCGCAGCTGTCGCCTCTTCTTCTTTAAAAACGAATTCTCCTAAGTTATCAACAGTACAAGAGATTCCCTGAGCATTAAGTTCCTTAATACTTTTAATCATTTCAGGTATATTTGTTCCAGCCACAACACTTTGTGCACCTAATTTTAGGCCGTATTTTTTAGCTGTATTATTTAAAAATTGATTTTGAGATAAGCCGATAAAAATATCTTTCAACATAGCGATTTCTCCTTGCTGTTGTTTTTACCACCATTATAGCATACGCTTTCAATAAAATTTATTTTGAGAATTTTCCAAAATAAAGTGCCTGACACCGCTTAAAATTTCGTTTTATTTCAATAGTTTCTGTCGTACAGAATCAAGGTGTAGGAACATGTGATGAAATGCTTCAAAAGGGTCCCTTTTTTCCAAAGCTTCGTATATAGCAATGTGTTGTTGGAGTGTTCGATCACGCTCACGATAGGTAATTTCGCTATCGATTTTTCTAATCGTGATAATTAATGAATCGATCATTCCTTCGACAATTGGATTATCTGCACTTAAGGCAATGATTTGATGAAATTCCTTATCCGCTTCGACATAGTTATTGTCTTTGCTGTTGGCGATAATATCAATCGTCTCTTTTAATTTTGAAAGCTGTTTCTCACTTATTTTCTCTGCTGCAAGTGTCACTAATCCTAGTTCTAATGCCATCCGTGCCTCTATGATTGCTGGCAAATTATCATGGGCCAAAGCTAACATGACTGAAAATGGATGACTGCCGATTTTATTGTTAAAAAAAGTTCCTTCACGGGTTTTACGTGTTATTACACCAAGTGTATCGAGTGAACTTAAAGCCTCACGTAACACTGGCCGGCTGACATCTAGAACTTCCATTAGTTCCATTTCAGTCGGCAATTTATCACCTGGTTTCAATTGTCCACTAATTAATAAGTTAATAATACTTTCAACAACCTGCTTCGATAAGGTATTTCGATTTACGGATTCTACAATTATTTTTTTCGGAGAACCAACCATCATTTCGCTCCTTGAATTTTTTGTATTTATTTGTAAGACTAATAATATTATACCTATATTAGGCAACAATTTATATGAAAAATAGCTGTCGAAAACTCGACAGCTACTTTTTTTGGATAAATATTATAATTTTAATACCCGGCAAATATTTTCTGCTGCGAAAGCAAGATTAGCTTCACCTGATTCTAGTGCTTCATTTAAAGATGTAACACCAGTTAAAATTCCAATAATTGCGGTGAATCCATGATCATATAATGGCTCGACATCAGTTCCAATTTTACCTGCAAATGCAATAACTGGAATAGAATATTTCTGTGCGATGGTAGCAACGCCAAACGGTGTCTTCCCAAATAAGGTTTGGCCATCAATACTGCCCTCGCCAGTAAAAACATAGTCTGCACCCTTGACTCTTTCCTCAAGTCCAGTATACTCGATTACAAGTTCGACGCCCTTTTTTAAATGAGCATTTAGAAATGCCATTAACCCTGCACCTAGACCACCAGCGGCTCCTGCACCTTCCGTATGTGCGATATCCTTTCCGAGTTCTTGCTTGATTAAGTCAGCATAAAGAGTTAAATTTCGATCAAGAAGTTGGACTATTTCAGGTGTTGCACCTTTTTGTGGGCCAAAGATTGCGGATGCACCGTTTTCTCCAATTAGTGGATTCGTGACATCACAGGCTACATCAATTTTGACTTGGTTAATTCGGTCATCTAATCCACTCAAATCAATGGAATGTAATTGACCCAACGCACCGCCGCCAAAGACAAGTTCTTCTCCGTTCTTATCCTTAAATGAAACTCCAAGAGCTTGAAGCATTCCAACTCCGCCGTCATTGGTTGCACTTCCGCCAATTCCTATAAGGATACGGGTTACACCTTTGTCTAGGGCAGATTTAATTAACTGACCGGTACCGTATGTTGTTGTGATTAATGGATTGCGTTCCTCTGGTTGGATTAATTCTAATCCACTCGCTGTAGCCATTTCAATAACCGCTGTATGCCCTTCTCCTAAAAGACCAAATTCCGCAAATCTTTTCTCTCCTAAAGGTCCTAGAACTTCAGTTTTGATGATTTCTCCATTAGTCATACTAACAAGAGACTCAACGGTTCCTTCCCCACCGTCCGCCATTGGCACGATTACGCATTCCGCATCAGGGAAAACCTTTTGGATTCCTTTCTCCATAGCAAGGGCAGCATTTTTCGCTGTCATACTTTCCTTAAATGAATCAGGCGCTAACACAAACTTCATAGTAATCTGTCCTTTACATTTAAAGTAGAAAATTAATAAATAATTACTCAACCGTTCTATGACAAAGTATGAGTTTAATGGTTTTTTAGTTATGTCGCAACCTTGTATTAAGATTAAAAAGTTTAGGGTGACCTTTCAGCCACCCTAATTTTTTTATCGGATTAAACAAGGACGTTTATTATCGAATTTCCAGTCTGGAATTAAGAATTGCATTCCGACTGCATCATCGCGAGAGCCTAGTCCCATGTTGTTATACATTTCATGTGCTTTCATGATTTGATCCATATCCACTTCAACGCCTAGACCTGGTTTGTTAGGAACTGTAATGTCACCGTCAACAATTTGGAATGGCTCCTTAGTTAACCGTTCTGTCCCTTCCTGCCAAATCCAGTGAGTATCTATTGCAGTAATCTCGCCAGGAGCTGCAGCGGCAACATGTGTAAACATAGCCAATGAGATATCGAAATGATTGTTTGAGTGGGAGCCCCATGTTAGTCCCCATTCATTACACATTTGCGCTACACGTACTGAACCCTGCATTGTCCAGAAATGTGGATCGGCAAGTGGAATATCTACTGATTGTAAGGAAATGGTATGGCCCATTTGACGCCAATCGGTTGAAATCATATTCGTTGCTGTTGGAAGACCCGTTTGTCTTCTAAACTCAGCCATTATTTCACGTCCAGAATAACCATTTTCAGCACCGCAAGGATCTTCAGCATAAGCAAGAATTCCATGCATATCTTTACATAGCTCAACTGCTTCTTTTAATGACCATGCTCCATTTGGATCAAGAGTGATTCTTGCATCAGGAAAACGTTCTTTTAATGCTTTGATGGCTTTCATTTCTTCCTTGCCCTCTAATACGCCGCCTTTTAGCTTAAAGTCTTTGAAGCCATAAAGCGCTTGAGATTCTTCTGCAAGACGAACAATTGCTTCCGGTGTTAACGCTTCTTCATGACGAATTCGATACCAATCTACATCAGAATCTTGATTACTATAATAAGGTAAATCAGTCTTATTCCGGTCACCAATGTAGAACAGATAACCTAGTGTTTTTACTTTATCACGCTGCTGACCTTCACCTAACAGAGCTGCAACTGGTACATTTAAATGCTTTCCTAAAAGATCTAGTAAAGCAGCTTCGATAGCAGTTACTGCATGAATCGTTATTCTTAAATCAAAGGTTTGTAATCCACGTCCGCTAGCATCACGACCTGCAAACGTTTTTCTTACATTATTTAAGATATTATTATAGTTTCCAATCGATGATCCTAATACAAGTGGTTTGGAATCTTCTAAAGTTTTGCGTATCCCCTCACCGCCAGGTACTTCTCCAACACCAACATTTCCATTGCTGTCCTTTAGAATGACAATATTACGTGTAAAATAAGCACCATGAGCACCACTTAAGTTTAAAAGCATACTATCTCGACCTGCAACAGAGTATACGGACATTTCTGTGACAACTGGAGTAACATTAACTTGGGTCTGAACTTTATTCATAAGGAAGTCTCCAATCTAATTTTTTAGTAGATTTTATTGGTAAGGGAAGTGGTATATATTGAAACACTTCCCTTACCCTAAATAAGAACTAGCGACTTACTTCTATGTTTGCTAACTTTTCATAGAACTTCACAAGACTGCTGTGATCCTCGAACTCATGTCCATCGACTTTAAGTGCATACATCATTTCTAGGACAGATGATGTTAATGGAAGTGGTACCCCAAACTCATGTGAAGTTTCAAGCGCATTTGTAAGGTCTTTAATATGAAGGTTAATTCTAAAACCAGGATCAAAATTACGATCTAGCATCATTGGACCCTTTGCTTCAAGAACAGTACTTCCAGCTAATCCGCCGCGGATTGCTTCAAATACTGCTGCTGGTTCCACACCTGCTTTTTGAGATAAAACAAACGCTTCGGAAACGGCTGCGATGTTTAGAGCAACAATAACTTGGTTGGCAAGCTTTGTGATATTTCCAGCACCAATCTCACCCACTAGCACAACGGAACCAGCCATTGCATCTAAAACTTCTTTACATTTTTCAAACACTTCTACTTTTCCGCCAACCATGACAGACATCGTACCATCAATAGCTTTTGGTTCTCCTCCGCTAACTGGTGCATCTAGCATATCAACGCCCTTTTCAGCTAATCTCTGATACACTTCACGGGAAACACCTGGTGAAATAGAACTCATGTCAATATATACTAATCCTTCGTGTGCACCTTCTATTAATCCGTTTTCTCCCAAGGCTACTGCTTTTACATTCGGAGAGTTTGGCAGCATTGTAATGACAATATCAGATTTTTCAGCGATTTCTTTAGGAGTAGAACCGAGTTCAGCCCCTAATAATTCTAATTCATGAACAGCCTCTTTATTAAAATCACTTACAATTAATTGATATCCTGCTTTGATTAAATTTTTACTCATCGGTTTACCCATAATTCCGAGTCCAATAAATCCAATTTTCATTTTTTATTCCTCCTGAAGTATGATCTAAGAGGAAGTAAAAATGTCTTTTTTACTTCCAGCTTAGTCTTTAATATTTTTTAGCCAACAAACATATTTAGGATTAATACCCCTGCTAAACCAAGGATTGCGAGTGCTGTTGTATAAGTGGTTCTTGTTTTAATCGCTTCACCAACTGATAAGTTGAGATATTCTTTATACATCCAGAACCCAGGGTCAGTAACGTGTGAGAATGCGACACTACCACATGTAACGGCAAGAGTCATTAATTCCATACTAACACCAGAAGATTGTGCGATTGGCAGAACCACACCAGCTGCAGTCATTACAGCTACAGTTGCTGAACCAAGGGCAATACGTAACAATGCTGCAATTAACCAAGCAAGGATGATAGGCGAAATATCCCATCCGCCAGTTAAATCTTTGATATAATCAGCAATGCCGCTATCAACTAGTACTTGTTTAAACGCACCGCCTGCACCGATTACAAGAATGATCATTGCCATCGGTTTTACACTATTTGCACATGATTGCATGACATCTTTTAATGAACGGCCTACTCTAGTGCCAAGAAGATAGAATGAAAGTAAAAGTGAAATCATTAAGGCGATTGTAGCAGAACCAAAGAATTCCATGATATGCCTAAAGCTATTTCCTTCTGGTAGTGCTACTTCACATACTGCAGATATTCCCATTAAGACAACAGGGATAAGGGCAGAAGTAATACTTGCCATGAAGCTTGGCATTTCTTCATCTTTAAAAATTTTCGAACTTCCAAGTCCTTCTGGAATGCTTGGATTCATCTTTTTAATGAATGGCAATCTTGGCCAAGTTAATGCGATAAAAACACCAACAGGAATGGCAATGATGAGTCCGTATAATAATGTTAAGCCCATGCTTGATCCGAAAACCCCTACTACTGCAGCTGGTCCTGGATGCGGCGGTAGAAAACTATGTGTTGTGGATAATCCAACTGCTGTTGGAATTGCTACCCAAAGTAAATTTAATTTTGTTTGACGAGCAACGGTGAAAACTAGAGGAATCAATAATACAAATGCGACTTCAAAGAACATTGTAATTCCAAGAATATAAGCAGCAATCAACATGGCGATTTGTACTCGTTTAACACCCATCTTATCAATTAAAGTGTTGGCAATTCGTTGAGCAGCTCCGGCATCTGCCATTACTGTTCCTAACATGGCTCCAAAACCTAGAATTAACAGCAGGTCATCGAGTTGTCCACCAATTCCTCCATAAATGGATTCCATCAACTTTTCTATTGGCATACCTTGGAGAAAACCTACAAATAAAGCAGCAATGATTAAGGCAATAAATCCATTCATTTTAAGTGGAATCATCAAAATAAGTATGAGGGCAACTGCTAATGCAACATATACTAATGGCATAGTGGTTACTTCCTTCCGCTAGGAATTAATGTGTTTGATATAATTCTAGATCTTTCAGTACATTTGCTAATAATCGCTTACTTTCAGGACTCATCTCTCCTGCTGGTGCTAATGCATAACCTACATCAATGCCGACCATTTTCAATCCTTCTTTTAAGACAACTGGGAAGGTCGCTTTATCGACACAGAGTCGTAATGGTGAGAGCTTTAATTGCAATTCTAGTGATTTTTGATGATCACCTGACACAAAAGTATTGTAAATCTCTGAAACTAATTTTGGAGCGATGTTCCCTGTACTTGCAATGGCACCAGTTCCCCCGTGACAGAGCCCTGAGTAAATGAGGGTGTCACGACCTGCTAGAACAGAAAATGTCTTACGATCAGTAACTCGAAGATACTCAGCCATTTTGGTCATGTCCCCGCTGCTATCTTTAATTCCGATAATGTTGTCCACCTTGCTTAATTCCTCGCAAGTCTTGACATCGATTTTCACTTGGGTTCGTGCTTCATTTCCATACAGGATAATTGGTAGATCTGTCGATTTTGCAATCGCTTTAAAATGGTCCATTAATTCACCTTGGTTTGGCGTCAAAAAATAAGGAGTAAGGACAGATAATGCTGACACGCCCCCGATTTCCTGAACCATCTGTGCTGTTTGGATACAGTCTCGAGTGGTAATTTCACTTGCACCACAATAAATAGGGACTCTACCTGCTGTGTGTTCAACTGTCACTTCAACAACACGGCGTTTTTGCTCATTCGTTAATCCATAAATTTCACCGCTGCTTCCTAAAATAAACAGCCCATGGACACCACCTGAAATGGTGTAGTCAATTAATTTTCTGAGTGCATCCTCCATTAATTTCCCACTTTTGTCCAACGGTGTTACTAACGCAGGAATGACTCCTTTTGGTTTAAACATTTTTGTTCCTCCTAGTTCTTCCGATTTGGCATTGGAACTCCATCTAAACGTTTCTTCTTGTTTATTTCTAGTAACCGTTTACATTTATATTGTATAATTGTCTTACAAATAAATCATCATTCAAATTAATAATAAATCTACTATTTATTTGTGCAAATAGACAAGTCTTATTTTATTGTTTTACAAGGCTTTATAATTACGGGGGTAACACTATGAAAATTAATAAGGTATTAGCTCAAGAGATTGCTAACAAAGTAATGAAGGTCCTCCCCTATAATGTAAATATTATGGATGAAATTGGATTAATTATTGGCAGCGGCGATCAGGACCGAATCGGCACCTATCATCAAGGGGCAATAGCAGCCATCGAGAAAGGCACCATTGTTTCCATTTACAATTCAGATGCTGGAGCAAAGCCAGGAGTGAACATCCCCATCCATTTTAGAAATAAAATTATCGGTGTGATTGGTATTAGCGGCGATCCAAATATTGTTGAGCCTTTTGCTGAATTAGTTCGAGTAACAGCTGAACTATTAATCAACCAAGAGTTTTTATATAAAGAACGTAGAATTAAGGAACAAATGAAGGAAGAATTTTTGTACCACTGGATTTTTCGTAACGAAGAATATGATGAAGCATTTATAAATAGCGGTGAAGCGGTTGGGATAAATCTGGAGCTTATAAGAAAAGCGGTAATCGTTAAAGGCAATAACCTTAAAGAACCGTTTTTACTTGATCAAGAATACACCTTTCGTCTGAGCCAAAATACGATACTGTATATTGTTCCTGAAGACAGTGATATTTTAAAAAGATTTGAAGCTATTGTCTCGAAAAGTGAAACAAAAATCGGAATCAGTACAAGTCACATTCACATAGGCAAGTCGGTCAACGAAGCAAAACGAGCCCTTGATATTGCTGAAAAACTCAGGCTAACCGAATGGCACTGTTATTACAACAATTTAAAATTTATCGACTACTTAACAAGTAAAAATATCGAGTTTGAAGAAATTAGTGGATTTTATCGAGACCTTGAAACAAGTCCTAAGGGTATGGAGCTGATTGAGACCTTAATTAGTTTTATTGAAAATAGTGGTGATATGAATGCCATTTCAAAGGAACTGCATATTCATCGGAACAGCTTAGCCTATCGATTACAAAAAATCGAAATCCTAACGAACAAAAACCCAAAAAAATTTACGGATTTATTTGAACTTTTCACTGGATACGTCCTTTATAAAATGAAGTATTGCCAAAAGGGTTAAAACCCATAACTAGTTGCGAAAAGAAATAGAAAAACAGACTTCACACCGATTTGGTCCTGACAAAGTCACTTCACTCCTTTATTGTAGAATGATATTATTTAACTAAAAATGGAAATAGTTATAATCTTTTCCATATAACACATCAATAAACTTTAGAAATTAAGGGTTATATAAAAAAAGATGTTAGGCACTTGATGAAAGAATTGATATTATACCCATCTATTTGTTATAATGAGGTGGTTGTAACATTATTGAGGAGGAACATTTTTTTATGTCAATCGAGGTAGGTACTAAGGTACAAGGTAAAGTAACAGGCATCACTAGTTTTGGGGCATTCGTAGAATTGCCTGGTGGCACAACAGGGTTAGTCCATATCAGTGAGGTAGCGGACAGCTATGTTAAAGACGTAAATGACCATCTTAAAGTTGGCGACCTAATTGAAGTAAAAGTAATTAGTGAGAAGGACGGAAAGACTGCCTTGTCCATCAAAAAAGCTATAGATAAGCCCGAAGGACAAACCTCGTCTTATTCCCAACGTCCACCACGTCAGGGAAGAGTAGATAGCCGTCCGAAAGATTTCCGTTCAAAAGGCGGCAGCACTTTTAAACCTAAAGAAAATTTTGAAGACAAAATGGCTAAATTTTTAAAGGCTAGTGAAGAGAACTTATCCACCTTAAAACGCAGCACTGAAACAAAACGGGGCGGCAGAGGCGGAAGACGCGGATAATTGTATCGTTTTTAATACATCATTATATAGCGAAAGGCAAACATGTATTTAGACATGTTTGCCTTTTTTATTTGCACATAAAAAGTCTATTTGAGTTAGACGACAAAAAAGACAGGGATTTTCATTCCCTGTCTCTTTTGATTAATTGTGAAAATTGGTACCGTCAGTTGTAGCTTCGATCACACCGGCTCGAATCACAAAATCACCAAAGTGTTCTCCATCTTCCCGTTCTTTTGCATAGCGAGGGAGCAACACTTGCAGTTCGTTTAAAATATCTTCTTCTCCAATGTTTTCACGATACATTTTGCTTAGACGGCTGCCGTCATGAGCGGCACCAAGATACATATTGTATTTGCCTGGTGCTTTCCCGATAAAGCCAATTTCCCCAAGGGCATGACGAGCACAGCCATTCGGACAACCGGTCATACGGATGGTAATCTCCTTGTCGCTCAGACCATTTTCTTCGACAATGGTTTCGATTTTACTGATTAAAGATGGTAAATACCGCTCTGCTTCCGCCATAGCCAAACCGCAGGTTGGAAGTGCAACGCATACCATTGAACTTCGGCGCAGCGCTGAAACATGCTTGCCATCTGTTAAACCATATTGTTCAATCAAATCATCGATTTTTTTCTTTTTCTGTGTTGATACATTGGCTATAATTACGTTTTGATTTCCTGTTAGGTGGAAATCACCGGTATGAATTTTAGCGATTTCACGCAAGCCGGTCTTCAACTTGTAATCATCAAAGTCTGCGATACGACCGCCTTCAATAAACAGTGTTAAATGCCATGTACCTTTTATGCCCTTTACCCAGCCATAACGGTCACCATTATGATCAAAATGGTAAGGCTTTGCTTCATCTAATGTCCAACCAAGACGATGTTCCAATTCAGCCTTAACGGTTTCTAGGCCAAGTCTGTCAACAGTGTACTTGAAACGAGCATTTTTGCGGACAGACCGGTTACCGTAGTCCCGTTGAATTGTAATCGTTTTTTCAGCTATTTCATACAATTGATCGGGTTTACAAAAGCCAATGACTTTAGCAAGCTGTGGATAGGTTGCTTTGTCACCGTGCGACATCCCCATTCCGCCGCCAATCGCTACGTTAAAACCGATAAGTTTATCATCTTCCACAATCGCAATAAAGCCAAGATCCTGTGAAAAGATGTCAATATCATTTCCAGGAGGCACGGCAATTCCGATTTTGAACTTCCGTGGTAAGTAAAGTGGACCGTACATTGGTTCGACTTCGTCGATTTCCGGTGTCCCAGCTACTTTTTCTTCATCCAGCCAAATTTCATGATACGCTCTTGTACGTGGTAATAAATCATTGCTTAATTTTTTTGACCATTCATATACTTCGGCATGGAGTTCCGATTGGTATGGATTTGATGAACACATGACGTTTCGGTTCACGTCGCCGCAAGCCGCAATCGTATCCATCAGTGCGTTATGGATTCCCTGAATGGTGCTCTTCATATTCCATTTTAAAATCCCATGCATTTGGAATGTTTCACGAGTAGTCAGTTTTAATGTGCCATTTCCATATTTATCTGCAAGCTCATCCATAACAAGCCATTGATCCGGTGAGGCAACCCCGCCCGGCAAGCGAACACGCAGCATGAATTGGTATGCAGGTTCTAATTTCTGTTTTTGACGTTCATTGCGGAGGTCCCGGTCATCCTGCAAGTAACTACCGTGATGTTTCATCAGACGGTTATCATCATCCGGTATACCTGCGCTAATCCGATCGAGCATTACTTCTTTAAGAGTTCCGCGCAAATAATTACTTCTTTCTTTTATACCTTCTACATCACTTGGCGGGCCATCCGGCGCTTTTAAACTTTGATTTACCATGTTGTTAAAACTCCTTTCCATCCCAAATCAGTATACATCACGCTGATAACGTTTTTGCTGCTGCATCTCGGCTAAATATTCTTCGGCTAATTCACGGCTCAAACCGCCTTCTTTTTCAATAATCTCAAGTAAAGTGTTATGAACATCATGTGCCATGTGTTTTTCGTCACCGCAGATATAGAGGTGAGCACCTTCTTGAAGCCACTCAAATACCTCTTGACTATGTTCTAACATGCGGTGCTGCACATATACTTTTTGATCCGTGTCTCGTGAAAATGCAACATCCATTTTCGTCAGCACGCCATTTTCCAGCCACTTTTGCCATTCTGTTTGATAAAGAAAATCCGTCACGAAATGCTGGTCTCCAAAGAACATCCATGATTTACCTGTTGCTCCGATTTCTTCACGTTCTTGCATAAAAGAACGAAACGGTGCTGCACCTGTCCCCGGACCAACCATGATGATCGGGGCATCTGCGTTCTTTGGCAGCTTAAAGTTTTCGTTATGTTGAATATACACTGGCACTGTTTCGCCTGGCTGCAAACGTTCCGCAGCTAAAATGGAACAAACGCCTTTTCGTTCACGTCCATGTGCCTCATAGCGGACCGCACCGATCGTCAAATGGACTTCATCAGGATTTGCAGATAAACTGCTTGCGATCGAATAAAGACGGGACGGCATCTTTCGAAGGATCGAGACAAACTCTTGCGCTGAGCCAATCCATGGTGTAAAATCACGTACCAAATCAAGCAAATCACGTCCATCAAGGTACGTTTTTAATTGATCTTCATTTCCCGCTGACAGAAGTTCCTGTATTTTCTCATTGGCAGAAAGTGATGCTGCCTTCTCAAGAAGCGGTTTGGTTAATGTTGTTATTTCAAAGTGTGAAAGGAGCGCGTCGTTAAGTGAAAGCACCTCACCCTTTTTATTGACTGTCACCTTCTGTTCCGGATCCCAGTTCATTTCGTCTAGCAGTAATTTAACAAGGGCGGGATCATTTTCCGGATAAATACCAAGACTATCCCCTGGTTCAAAGGTAAGTCCAGAACCTTCGAGTGATAACTCGAGGTGACGTGTTTCTTTATTCGAGCCGCGGCCGTTCAAATTTATATTTTCAAGTACTTCTGCTTTAAACGGATTGGTTCTTGAATACGTTGATTCAACTAGTTGTGATGCTAATTCTTGTTCAGGAATTGGACTGACGCCCACGGCTTCATTTAGGCTGATAAGGACACCTGCCAGCCATTCAGCTGCTGGCTCATCATAATCAAGGTCACAGTCAAAGCGTGGATATAGCCTTGTTCCGCCTAATTCTCCCAACCGTGCATCGAAGTCTTTACCCGTTTGACAGAAAAACTCATATGAGCTGTCTCCTAGTGCCAAAACGGAGAAGCGAAGATTATCAAGCTTTGGAGCCCGCTTTCCGTTTAGAAACTCATGAAATGACAGCGCGTTATCAGGCGGAGTGCCTTCACCATGGGTACTTGTAACAATCAGCAGGTTTTGGATCTTTTTTAAATTATTAGGTTTAAAATCGCTCATCGACTGAATAGTTACTTGAAAGCCCTCTCCCTCAAGCTTTTTGCCTGCCTTCTTAGCAAGGCCCTGAGCATTACCCGTTTGTGATCCAAAAAGGATGGTCACATCTTTGGAAATCGTTGGGGTGTTCCCTGCAGAAAGTTCTGCCACCTGAATACTTCCTGAACCTGGAACCGAAGCAAATTGGGCTGCTGCCAAAAACCCGCTAAGCCAGACTTTTTGTGATTCTGTCAAGGTAGGCAGAATGCGGTTGAGGAGCTCTGCCTGCTCCTGATTAAAAGGACTGTTCAATACTTGAAGTTGCACCAAAATCCACCTCACAAAGAATTATTAACTTACAGTGATCATTTATTTATCATGACTAGTTTCAACAATCTTACAATACATACTTTTCAGTCAAAAAATGATTAATATAATAATAGTTTTACTATTCCTATAAGTCAAGTCGGTTTTAACGATTTAAACGATTAAAATCAGATTATTTCTTATTTTTATTAAAATATTTTATTGAATATTGCCATATTTATAACAATGGCGCAAGGTAGGAGTCCACCGGGACATCTTCCAATATAGGCTGTTGTCCTGTGCACACTACTCATTGCGCCGGATGCAGGAAATACTATCGATTCCTTTTGTTTCGGTTACGCAAAAACGTCGGAATGTCGAGCGAATCCTCTGATTCCTGCCCATATTGATCGTTAACATGAATTGGTTCTTCATGTCTTACTTGCTCACGTCGGGTTGGGGCATTTATTTGAGATTTTGGTTGACCTTCCATTTGTGAATGGCTGGATGGTTTGGTTCGTGCCTGTTTATCAACAAAACCAGTAGCAATGACCGTGATCATAATTTCATTTTTAAAATTTTCATTAATAATTGAACCAAAAATCATATTTAGTTCCTTATCTGCTGCTGAAGCCACAAGGTCGGCTGCCTCTTGCACCTCATAAAGACTTAAATCTTTACCACCTGTAATGTTCATGAGTATCCCTTGAGCTCCGTCAATCGATGTTTCTAATAATGGACTAGAAATAGCTTTTTTTGCTGCTTCAACCGCGCGTCCATCCCCTTTTGCAACCCCTATGCCCATTAAGGCTGTCCCTTGATTACTCATGATTGTCTTAACATCTGCAAAATCCAGATTAATTAAACCTGGGACAGCAATTAAATCCGAAATACCTTGAACCCCCTGGCGAAGGACATTATCCGCCTCCCGGAACGCTTCAATCATCGGTGTTCTTTTGTCAACAATTTGCAATAATCGATCGTTAGGAACAATAATTAAGGTGTCAACCGCTTCCCTCATTAATTCAATACCGTTTGCTGCATTTTGCGCACGTTTACGTCCCTCAAATCCAAACGGACGAGTAACGACACCGATAGTCAATGCACCAAGTTCGCGTGAAATTTCAGCAATCGCTGGAGCAGCACCGGTTCCCGTACCACCACCCATTCCAGCTGTAACGAACACCATGTCTGCTCCTTTTAATACATCTTCCAACTGCCTTCTGCTTTCTTCAACTGCTTTCCTGCCTACTTCTGGATTAGCACCTGCCCCTAATCCTCTTGTCAATTGTGCACCAATTTGCATTTTTATCTCAGCTTTTGATAGGTTAAGAGCTTGTGCATCAGTATTTACTGCAATAAATTCGACCCCTTGCACTCCACCTTCAATCATACGATTGACAGCATTATTCCCGCCGCCGCCAACACCAATTACTTTAATTCTTGCAACTTGATCTATATTCATGTCAAAATCCCACATATTCTTCCTCCTCATCATTCGTTTAATTAATTGCCTCACTATTCAAAAAAATACTCGTAGACTTATGATCTAATTGAAGATTTTATTGATCTAGTAGTAGAGATTGTTGAATGATTAACTTTACAACTAATCTATTTGAGTATGTATAATTTTTGCTTAATGATATTTTACCAAAATAATGGAGGATTTAATATAGAAAGGTGACGCTCTATTTAGATTATTTTGTAGAAAAATGTAGAGAAATTTAACATAAATGCAAAATTAATAAAACGTGCAGATAAAGTAGTTCTTTTGATATACAACCAACGATATATAAAAAGAAACCCGGTAATAGGATAGCGATATCAAATATATATCAGTTTGCTAGCACTATGATACATCGCACTAGCACGTTAGGCATAAAAATAGCACACCTTTATTAGGTGTGCTCGAGAGTCTAGTATGTACATTTATAGTGCTGGAGCTTCCATCCCCATTTTACTCCATTCGTTTCTTGATGGGCCATACACTCCAGGGACATTTAATCCAGCTTGGCGCATTAAGACTGTCATTTGTCCGCGGTGATGAATGATGTGTTTGATTAAAAGAGAAAGTGTTACTGCTTTTTGCATATCCATTCCGAAGACATTTTTCATTTCTTTTAAGGATGCATCTGTCCACTGCTTCTTGACAGCGTCTATAGTGTCTTCACTAACCTTGCGAAAGGTGTCCGCTATTTCTTTTGCCGAGGACGGAACCGTACTTGAGTTTTCAACATTTTCAACCGTAACTCCGAACTCGTTAAGCATTTCAGGTGTACTCGTTACGACATGCCATGCGATTCTCCCTAACGTACGATCATCTGGGGACACCGCTTGTTGAAGTGAACCATCTGTCAGAGCATCCAAAACCTTTTGCGTAGAAGCCGCTTCTTGATTCCAATCCTCAATAAATTCCGATATTGAAGTATACATTATTCATTCCTCCATCATTCAACAGTTTTACAGTAAAAAGTATATCATTGATTAATTAGATAGCAAATTTTCCCACACCAAAAAAGTTTTAGCACCGAATCCCTAACACTCCTCAACAGTGAAGATATGAGGTAAATTTCTATACTTTTGGGCATAGTCAATCCCATAGCCGACAATGAACTCATCTGGGATGACAAAGCCGACATAATCCACAGGTAAATCGACTTTTCTTCTTTCGGGCTTGTCTAACAATGTACAAATTTTAATTTGCTTTGGCTTGTGTGATTTTAAATGGTCTCGTAAGAATTGTAATGTCAGGCCGCTGTCGATAATATCTTCAACCACTAGGACATTCTGATTGGTAATATTCGCATCAAGATCCTTCAATAACCTTACTTTCCCTGTTGACTCGGTTTCATCTCCATAGCTGGAAACCGAGATGAAATCAATTTTTATTTCCCCCTTCATCTCACGAATCAAATCTGCAGCAAAAACAAACGACCCCTTCAGGACAAAGATGAGGATAATTGCTTCATTATTAAAATCACTTTCAATTTGCTCAGCTAATTCCTTCACTCTGTCCTTAATTACTGTTTCGGAAATCATCACATCTTTAATTCTGTACCCCACAAAATACACCCTCTTCGGAAAAATTAAAATGCCAATACGAAAAACCAATTAGTTTGATTTTTCGTATTGGCAATGATTATTATACCCCTTTATAGGCTTGGCGGTAAATTTCAGCCAATTCTGTTACTAATGGAAGCTTAGGGTTTGCAGTGGTACATTGGTCTTCGAATGCCCGGTCTGCTAAATAGTCAACCTTGCTTTCGAACTCGATTTTATTTATATTATTTGCTTCAAGGCTCATTGGAACTTCAAGTTCTTTCGCCAATTTAATAATGGCTTGAACGAGGCTCTCTACACCTTCCTCAGTAGTACTAGCAGGTAAACCTAGTATTCTAGCAATTTCAGCATATCGTTTGTCAGCTTTAAAATGATCATACTTTGGAAAGGCTGTGAATTTCTTCGGTTTAGTCGCATTATAGCGAATTACATGCGGCATAAGCACAGCATTTGCCCGTCCGTGTGCGATATGGAATTCCGCTCCCAGCTTATGTGCAAGACTATGATTAATGCCTAAAAATGCATTTGCAAAGGCCATGCCGGCAATGGTTGAAGCATTATGGACCTTTTCGCGCGCTTCTTCATCCTGACCGTTTTTGTAGGCTCTAGGCAGGTATTCAAATACAAGCTGGATTGCTTTTATTGCAAGGCCATCCGTGAAATCATTGGCCATACAGGATACAAATGCTTCAATCGCATGTGTCAACACGTCCAATCCCGTATCAGCAGTAATATATTTAGGTACCGTCATCACAAACTGCGGATCGATAATTGCTACGTCAGGAGTTAATTCATAATCAGCAAGCGAATATTTAATATTGGCCTCTTTATCTGTAATAACCGAGAATGACGTAACCTCCGAGCCTGTTCCAGAGGTGGTAGGAATGGCCACAAATTGTGCCCTTTGGCCGAGATTCGGATATTTAACAATTCGTTTTCGAATATCTAAGAACTTTTGTTTCAAGCCAAAGAATTCTGTATCTGGATGTTCATAGAACAGCCACATTCCTTTGGCCGCATCCATTGCAGAGCCACCGCCAAGCGCAATGATAACATCTATCGGTTCGTTCACTCGCACAGCAGCTCACAATCAATCCAAATACCATTCAAAAAGCATACAGAGAACTCGAGACTCGAAACTTTATTTACTCCATAAAAGGCAAAGGAAGCTTCGTAAATCCAAACAATCAGAAGCAAAACAACGAGAAGATGGAGGCAATTAAGAAAGACATTGAAAAGCTGCTACTTGAGGCTCTGTACCTTGGTGTTTCTATTGAAGAGCTATTAGAATTAATCCAAAAATTAGACGCTTAAAAAGGAGAGGCAAAAGCAATGATTCAAATGAAGAATGTTAGTAAGAGATTTGATCATTTTAAAGCGGTAGAAAATATTAACCTATCCATTCAAAAAGGATCCATTTATGGTTAATAGGATTTAATGGTGCAGGAAAAACAACACTCATTAAGCTTCTGGCAGGGATTTACCGGCAAGAGGAGGGTGAAATTACCATTGAAGGCCAGCCAGTATATGAAAATGTCAGACTGAAGCAGAAAATCTTTTACATACCGGAT
This sequence comes from Bacillus sp. ISL-75, assembly GCF_018613095.1. Classification (NCBI taxonomy): domain Bacteria; kingdom Bacillati; phylum Bacillota; class Bacilli; order Caryophanales; family Bacillaceae; genus Bacillus; species Bacillus sp. ISL-75. Next base: position 7,438 of record NZ_JAGGQX010000030.1, on the reverse strand, counting down.
CAGCCTTATTTTTTGTTTCATTATACAACCATGCAGGTGGCTCGTTTTTATAAAAGTGTTTATCCCAGCTGGAGCAAGGAACGCTTTGAAAAGCTTGCACAACTATTTGAAATTAATTTGAATAAAAAAATTCAATCTTTTTCAAAAGGCTGGCAGCGAGTAGCAGCTTTCCTACTTGCCCTTTCGGCAAAGCCTGAGATTTTGATTCTTGACGAACCGTTGGATGGCCTCGACCCTGTTGTCAGAAAAAAAGTAAAGAATCTACTGATCCAGGATGTCGCTGACAGGGAAATGACAATCCTGATCTCATCTCACAATCTCCGTGAAATTGAAGATCTTTGTGACCATATCGGGATCATCCATAAGGGAACGGTTATCATGGAAAAAGAGTTGGATGAACTGAAATCAGACATCCATAAAGTGCAGGTCGCTTATAAAGAGGGAGTTCCGGAGAATATTCTAAAAAAACTTAGCCCTCTTCATACAGAGAAACGAGGGAGTGTTTTCCTTTGCATTATAAGAGGCGAAGAGGATGCCATTGCGAAACAAATCCGGAACACGAACCCGGTTATTTTTGATTTACTTCCTCTTACTCTGGAAGAAATCTTTATTTATGAAATGGGGATATCGGTTATGCCATCAAAAATATCATTGTTTAACAAAGAAATCATCTTTCAGGTTGGACGAAGCACAGGATGGATCTCCATCGTATATTTTCTTGGACTGTTATTTGCACTGCCCCTCACCATACTGATGTTGTATACAGATGAAGAAACACAATACCCGAAGATTAATAGCCTTTTTCATTTTGGATTTACCATAGTTTATTGATCATTATCCCTATTTTGCTGGCAGTGTTTATATTTCGATTTCTTCAGGTAAAGCAGTCGGCAGACCTAATACATAGTTTGCCTTTAAAAAGAGAGAAGATATTCCATCATTATGCGATAACCGGAATCGTGTTTCTAATCGTACCAGTCGTAATCATCTCCATTCTTCTCTTGGTTATTCATGCTACCCTAGATCTTAACGTCATTTTTGGAGCAAACGATGTTTTCTACTGGGCAGGAATCACCATCCTTGTGAATCTACTTCTGTATACTGTCGGAATTTTTATAGCCATGATGACAGGAATATCAGCCGTACAGCCGGCCTTGATGGCAGACCTTTTCATTGGCACTATGTGGTACTTTACATTATTTTATCGATCATCCTTTATATGCTAGCGCTATTATTCTATAAAAAAAGAAAACTAGAAGCCGCTTCTGAGGGATCGCTTTTTCAAAATTGCGTTCGATTTTCAAATATGGAACGACCTTTTGTACAATGTTAACCGGTGGAGTATATTTTAGCGAGGTTCCGTACAGCAACTTTGGCTGGACAATTTTTGGATATGCGGTTGGTGCGGGTATTGGATACTTCGTCGCTGAAATGGTACTGAGAAAAACATGGCGTGTTTTCAGAGAGAGTAAAGGCCTTGCTATTTATGCAGCAATTATTGTCATCATGGTTACGGTTGTTCAATCTCTTGGAATATATGAAAATACGATTCCCAAACAAGATTAACTCAAGAGTGTGCTGCTTTCTGACAATGCGAATTTTTATTCAAACCAAGATGGAATGTTCTTTAATACTCCCACCAAACCATTGACTGAAAAAGACAACATTGAGGCGGTTCGGAAGCTGCATATGCAGATCCTTGCTAATAAAAAAATAAATCCAAAAGAAAAAGTTTATCCTTATGAAAACGCCTTTTTTGAATATGAAATGAAAGACGGGGATAAAGTCATCCGCCAATATAGAATAAATAAACTTCTATATGAAGATTTTTATAAACCAATCTATGAATCTAAAAAATACAAGCAAAGTTCCAATGCAATTTTTAGAGTGAAGGAAAGCAAAGTTGAGACCTTCCAAATTAGACCTAATGCTCCTGTTAATAAAGTAGCAACCATTTCCAATCCGGAAGATGTGAAAGAAGCGCTTTCGATCTTGAAGGCAGATGTACTGGCAGAAACCTATGAGGACAACATTTATTTCCAAGCTAGAGGTTCAAACATTGAAATCCAAATGGGAAAAAACCACATGGTGAACATGGAATTCAAACCATCTTATAAGAAATTCAATATATGGTTGAAAAAAAAGAAATGGTTGGAACAAGCAAAAGTGACTTCCGGAGATATTGACCATGTGCTTGTAGCCGAAAATAATTTGCACAATTCGGGTGGTCAAGAAAAAATGGTGGAAGAAATTGAAAAGCTACCAGGTAGTTTACAAGTAACGGATAAAGAACAAATTCAGAACTCTTTGGATAACGCAAGTGGTAGACCCGGAAACTATTTTGCTGTGTTTTATTACAAACAGGGCAACTACAATGAGGTTCTTTACTTTGATGATCAACACGTGCCAGACTTTATAAAGGCACAAATCAAATAATAGAGATCAAAACCGCGTCAAACTGTAGGAAAATATTTTATTTAAAAAAGGGGGGTCGACTTGGCTCATATTGAGTTTGACCAATTATTCTCGATGTACTTCAAGCGTTTATTTTATATTGCTTATTCGGTCACAAGGGATCGGTTCTTTGCCGAAGACGTAGTTCAAGAATCTTTCATAAAAGCCTATAAAAACATCAAAACTGTGGAAGACTCAGAAAAAATCGGCGCCTGGTTATGTGCAATTGTAACTAGAACCGCAATAGACTTCCTTCGAAAAGAAAAAAGAATGAACTGGATACCAACAGAGCAATCATTAACAGACCATGTTTATGGACAGACTTCCATCCGATTGAATACAGAAGAAGAGGTTGAATTTCGACTATTTAAAAAAGACCTCATCCGAATCATGCATCATTTATCAGACGACTATAAAGCCGTTCTCATTTTAAAAATTGAATACGGGCTTAAGGAGAATGATATAGCTAGCTTGCTAGAGCTTAAACCAACGACTGTAAAGACCCGGTTGTATCGAGCTAGGAATTTTTTGAATTTTTTTGTAAAGATATAGGTATTTCATGGAATAAAAGATTGAACATTTACCCCTAAAAGATGTGATAGACAAAACGAGGAGTCTTTTATTCTTTTGATCTTTCAATCTTTTAATATTCAGTTCTCGGCCTCGTTCGGTATGGCGGCGTAAGCCGTAAATGGAACAGGAATCTACGGGATGTAGACGATAGCCGTACAGACCGTGGTTATCGGTCCATTTAGTGCCGAAGCGACACGTATGGAGTGACAGAAAGGCGCTCTTTTATCAATACCTAATATTATTCGAGATAAGCTCCCTTTAGTAATAAGACTATAGTTTAATTTGCTGAATATAATCCCTCAGAGTCGTTAATTTCCTCTTTAATCAATTTCTCAATTTTTCTTGCTAAATCATCAAATTGATTCAACTCAGTTAATAAATAAAAATTGGACCGAAATCGGTTTGGTGGTTCCATATTATTATCTAGATTAACTTCAACTCCAACAATTCCTCGTTTTTCTTGAAGGAAGAACCTCATTGACAAATAATGTGTTGCTTTTTCGTGCCCTGATTTCCATAAAAACTCACTTTTCCCAAGTCGTTCTACAAAACTCAATAAACCTAATCGCAGTTCGTTAAGAGAAATATTATCGGTATAAGTATCTAGGTTAATATTAAATTCACTTCCATAGAAACCTAGATGTGCTTCAAAAAAATCCACGTCCGTCCATATTTTTTCAAATCTAAAACCAGGGTAAGTCATAAACATCACACCTTGTTATTTAATTCAAGCAGATTATGGAATAACACATAGATTTCCGGTTAGTTTTTGAGATATAAGCTAAAAGACAGTAAGGACTGTATGATTCCTTACTGTCTGCTCAATCGTTCAATCTCTGTTTCTACTTTGTAGACTCTTTTGTTTAATACTTCAGTTTTATCATCGATATGATCAACAATTTTATCTGTGTATAATCCTAAACTATCGACAAGATTCTTTTGTAATTTTTCTTGCCCAACTTCCAGTCTGTTCTGTCCTTGTTTCAATTCATTTATGTCTACGCGCATTTCTTTTAGTTCATTCAAAATTTGTTTTAAGATTTCTTCCACAAATTTCTCCCCCGTCCAATTATTCTTGAACTTATTATATCATCCATTAATTATCTATAAAGTAAAATTGTAAAAAATATTCAATTCAACAATATGGCACTAAATTGCAAAATGAGCGCCAATCCTCAAGAATGGTGCCCTTTTCTGGAACAACTTTATTGACTTTAACATTTAATTTTTGATTTTGTTTTCCATAGTGGCCCCTGAAATCCAGATTCGTTTCCGTACCCCTTAAACGGCTCCATGCTTTTTGTATGAAAATATTATAAATTGTTTATAGCATCTTTAATTTCTTCAATGAGCTCTACTTTTGTTTGGTCGCTTGGATAATCCCTATAAATTTTATCATGTCCTACTAAATGAGTTAACCAGCCTTCTACTAAGCTCAAATAAGTATCATCTATATGATTAAGACTACTTTGCAAGCCTACATACCCATTACCGGCTAAAAACGTTTCAAATCTTACAGCATATGGTCCACCCTTTGCTTGATTAAACGGGATCAAATGGAGATACCCATCAAAATCAATAACTAAGGAATTATTGTAATTATCATTTCCTGCAATTAATACCCTTTTTAAATCCTCTTCAGTAATGTAAGGAGTTTTAGGCTTTCCGGTTCTGTGGGGACGTACACTAACAGTAGGATCAGTTAAATCATAACTTATTGGATTTACCTCCACCTTTTTCCCTTCAACTTCAATAAAATCATGAGTATGCATCCAACGCTTTGCTTCGTAGTAATCATTAAAAGTTAGATCATCCTCCTGGATTTCTTTTTCGTGTTTCCCAGTAAACTTTTTAAAAACCCAATCTTTTTTTAATCTGTGTGTTGTACAAAGCAAATCAGCCACATCAATTGTATATTTCATTTCCTTCCTCTCCTTTCACTTAATCACTTCAACAAAAGGAGAAATTTTCCTTCAAATTTTATATTAAGTATTTGTATAACTATATACATAATGTCAACTATGTTGAAATAATGTGTTGTTGATCGTATGATTTAGTTGTACTATTCAACATAGTTTAAAAGAAAATTACTAAAATAAAATTCTACATAGTTTATAGGAAGTGGCAACAAAATTCATTACGATCATCCTTTCTAATTATAGATAACACGATTATAAAATAGAGCAGCATGATTTAGAGATGGTAAATATGATTCAAAACTGAACTGTTCTATAAGTACCTGTCTTCGTACTCTCTTCTAAGCTTTAACATAGATATCCAATTTTCTTAAAGGAATTATGCCATTAAATGGCCCAATACATAAAGAACGAGCACAATTCTTGCTACAGAATTGCGTCCGTTTGCGGAAGATCCTTACATAAAAATTCATTACAGAAACACATTTACTAATTGTGCTAAAGCACCCGTTACTTTAAGTACAATGTTTCACAAACTTATCTATTATTCAATTTGTTTAATGAATCTTGCTGGGTTCCCACCTTTATTTTTTATAATTAACCAACTTGAACAGTTGGACGAATAATCATCTCGTTAACGTCTACATCGGAAGGTTGCTCAATAGCAAATGCGATGGCACGAGCAACGCTATCCGCATCAATTGCAATTTTGTAAAATTCATCTAATCCTGCTTTCATCGTTGGGTCAGTTGTAGTTTCTAAAAGTTCACTGGTAACTGCCCCAGGAGAAATATTTGTCACACGGATATTTGTCTTGTTCATTGCTTCTTCTTGACGCAAGCCTTCAGAAATGGCTCTTACTGCAAATTTGGTACCACAATATACCGTTCCGCCTGGGTAGATGTTATGTCCAGCTACAGAAGAAAGATTGATAACATGACCTGATTTGCGCTCTCTCATAGATGGAACAATAGCAGCAATAGCATATAGAACACCTTTGATGTTGACATCAATCATCTTATCCCACTCATCAACTTTATTCTCAGCAAGAAAAGCCTGTGGCATGATTCCGGCGTTGTTGACTAGTACATCAATTTTTCCAAACTCTTTAAGAGCATATTGGGCTAGTTCTTCCATTTGCTGACGAGAAGTTACATCGGTCACTTTATAAATAGCTTGTCCGTCGTTATTTTGAATTTCAGCTTGCAATTTCTTTAAACGGTCATCACGACGAGCAGCTAGGACCAATTTTGCACCTTTAGATGCAAGTTCTCTTGCAGTGGCTTCTCCAATACCGCTAGAAGCACCCGTAATAACGACAACTTTATCTTGAATATTAGACATAATAAATAACACCCTTTCTTAGTTTTCAGGAATAATTTCGTTAATACAATTTAATGCGTTTAGTGTTCTCGGAAAGCCCATATAGGGAAGGCAGTGGGTGATGGCGGTGATTAAGGTTTCCTTGTCATTGCCAACATTTTTGTTCCCCTGCACATGTGCTTTTACTTGACCTTCTGCACCACCCAACGCACTAACGATACAGAGTGTCAACAACTCCCGTGTTTTCAAATCAAGCCCGCCACGGGTGTAGAAATCTCCAAAGCAAAAAGAAGAAAGATAATCCTGAATATGCTTTTGATTTGCTGGGGCACCTTCCCGCATCTTTGCAATGATATCTCCAAATATCTCTACTTGAGTTGCAAGACCTTTATCAAAACGATTGTCTTCTTCAACTTGTTTTTGGCTTTCAAGTGGTAATGTAATATTGTTGGATTTGAAAACCTCATTGACTTCATTTATGGCGTTTAGCGTTTTCGGAAATCCAATGTATGGAGCACATTGGTAAACCGCCTCCTTGATTTCAACCGGAGTCAGCCCAACATTCAGCGCAGCTTGAACATGAGCCTTTAATTGAGGTAATGTTTGATTGGTCGCAAGCACAACCAGAGTGATAAGCTCACGATGTTTGTCATCCAGATTACCTTGATAAAAAACTTCCCCAAAAATAAATCGGCTCAGGATGTCTTGAAAATCAGAGTCGGTAGCGTATGCGGCAGGTACTCCATTCCCAAATAGTTGTTTGTATTTTTCCTTGCTCTTTTCAACACGGTTCATATATAGACCTCCTTTTAGGATTTACTTTTCTATTTTGCCTAAAGTATCAAGTTAAAGTTACGAGTATTCGAGAGAAAATTAAATCGTACTGAGGGAGCTTAGTAAAGGTTCCGAAAAGTATCGTTCTTGGAACTGATAAAATAGTAGCTCATTCAGTATTACTACCCCATCATTATTGGGTAGTTTAATTTAATATTCCTTTTTATCCTTGCCTACTCTACTATTATCGTCCAAAAGAGCGACTGAAAGATTGTCCAGATTGCACAATTTGACGTGCATTTTTTAGACGGAGAGACTCATATTCCAAAAGAGCCTCAGCAGCTTACTTTTAAAGTTTACGCTCACTTGTGATATGATTCTCGGTACTTCCTTGTAAT